>NZ_JBRFPI010000097.1:0-12578 GCF_053579595.1 Cellvibrio sp. | reverse complement strand
AGAGCTGAACGCACCCAAGATTTTCAAGGAAATCTGTGAATATCCGCGCGGCATTGTGCTGGTTACAGGGCCAACGGGTAGCGGTAAAACCGTATCGCTTTATACAGGCCTGAATATCCTTAACACCGCCGAGGTAAATATTTCAACAGCAGAAGACCCTGTGGAAATTAACTTAGAGGGCGTTAACCAGGTACAAATGAATGCGCGCGTGGGCCTTACGTTTGCAGAAGCGCTGCGCTCATTCTTGCGGCAAGACCCGGATATCATCATGGTCGGTGAGATTCGCGACTTGGAAACAGCTGAGATTGCAATTAAAGCATCGCAAACGGGTCACTTGGTGTTATCTACCCTACACACCAACTCAGCACCAGAGACTTTGACTCGCCTGCTTAACATGGGCGTTCCTGCATTTAACGTAGCTACCAGCGTAAGCCTTATTATCGCCCAAAGACTTGCGCGCCGTTTGTGCCCTGCTTGTAAAAAGCCTGCAACCGATATTCCGGCAGACATTCTCACTCAAGAGGGATTTGACGAAATAGGTATTCCGCGCGCAGAATTCCAGCTCTTTCACCCTGTTGGTTGTGAAAAATGCAATGGTGGTTATAAAGGACGAGTAGGGGTATATGAAGTGGTTCGCATCACCCCCTTGATTGCCAACCTTATAATGGAAGGAGGCAATTCACTTCAAATTGCGCGTGCTGCTAAGGAAGCTGGCTTTAATAACCTTAGGGTATCCGCATTGCGCAAGACCGCAATGGGATTAACCAGCCTCGAAGAGGCCAACCGAGTCACCAAGGATTAATTCCATGGCATTAGCATCTACAACAAAATCAGCCAGCTCGTCTGCGGCAAAATCGAAAGCCGCAACAGCAAAGGCAAAACAAATTCCAACAACCAATACCTATGTTTATAAAGGTGTAGATAAGAAAGGGAACAAGATTCAGGGCGAAATTAACGGTGGCAGCCCGACTATTGTTAAAACCCTGCTGGCTAAACAAGGGATCACTTCACGATCCGTGTCTAAAAAGGCGAAGCCTTTATTCGGATCTAGTGGCAAGGCAATCAAGCCTGCAGATATAGCTATTTTTTCTCGCCAAATGGCAACCATGATGAAAGCAGGTGTGCCTCTAGTCCAAGCTTTCGACATTGTTGCCGATGGGCTAGAGAACCCTAATTTGCGCAAGCTTGTATTACAGATCCGCGATAGTGTTGCCGCTGGCGGAGGCTTTGCAAACTCACTAAGGGAACACCCCAAATACTTCGATGATCTTTTTTGCAATCTTGTCGATGCAGGAGAGCAGTCAGGTGCACTGGAAACCATGCTGGATCGCATCGCGACTTATAAAGAAAAAACGGAAGCACTGAAAGCTAAAATTAAAAAAGCAATGACATATCCTATTGCTGTTGTCGCTGTTGCCATTATTGTCACTGGAATATTATTAGTAAAAGTTGTACCTCAATTTGCTGAAACCTTTAGTAGCTTCGGCGCAGACCTTCCCGCTTTTACCTTATTCGTTTTGCACTTATCAGAGCTTGCTCAAGCGTATTGGTTCATGATTTTAGTAGGCATGATTGCATCTATATTTGCATTTAAAGAGGGCGTCAAACGCTCATCCGCCTTTGCATATGCCGTAGATAAATACATGTTGAAATTTCCTATTGTAGGCCAAATTTTATATCTTTCTGTGATGGCCAGGTTTGCTCGAACACTGGCAACAACCTTTGCTGCAGGCGTTCCTTTGATTGATGCACTTACCTCGGTTGCTGGCGCGGCTGGTAATAGAATTTATGCAGATGCAATAATAAAAGTGAGAGACGATGTATCAACCGGTATTCAATTAAATACTGCATTAAAAGCAAAAGGTATTTTTCCGACATTATTAATTCAGATGTCCGCAATCGGTGAAGAGTCGGGTGCGCTGGATGCGATGCTAGACAAAGTTGCCGTTTATTATGAGGAAGCTGTAGATAATATGGTCGATAGCCTCACTTCATTGCTCGAACCTTTAATCATGTCAGTGCTAGGTGTACTGGTAGGCGGATTAATGATTGCCATGTATATGCCTATCTTCCAACTCGGTGCGGTTGTATAAACGTGACATTTTTTTCAGCTCTGCAAGCCTACCCATTATTGGGTTTGGCTTGCACTTTGGTACTTGGCTTACTCGTTGGTAGCTTTTTAAACGTTGTTATTTATCGCCTGCCAAAAATGATGGAACGCGATTGGCAAGACCAATGTCGTGATTATTTAACTAATGATGGCGACATAGCCACCCTTGCCGCAAGCGATTCAAAACAGGAACCATTTAATTTGATGGTTCCTGTTTCCCGCTGCCCTCATTGCAGCCACAAGATTAAGCCTTGGGAAAATATTCCTGTTTTGAGCTACTTATTCTTGCGTGGAAAATGCTCTAACTGCAAAGCTAACATCTCTGCTCGCTACCCCATAATCGAATTGGTAACTGGATTGCTATCCGTCGCGGTTATTTATTATGTTGGTGTTACTTGGAGCGGTTTAGCTGCACTGCTGTTTACCTGGTCGCTTATAGCGTTGACCATGATTGACTTTGACACTTATCTGTTACCCGACGACATAACGCTTCCGCTACTCTGGCTCGGATTGATTGCAAATAGTTTCGGCGCATTTACCGACCTGCCGAGCGCAGTCTGGGGCGCGATAGCAGGTTATTTGGCGCTTTGGTCTGTCTATAAAGTGTTTAAATTGCTGACCGGCAAAGAGGGAATGGGCTACGGCGACTTTAAATTACTTGCCGCACTCGGAGCCTGGATGGGCTGGCAAATGTTGCCGCAAATTATTTTGTTGTCGTCTCTGGTTGGAGCCGTTATTGGTATCAGCATGATTGTTATCCGCGGCCGCGATAAAAATATTCCCATCCCCTTTGGCCCCTACCTAGCCATTGCTGGCTGGATTGCATTTATCTGGGGTGACACCATTAACCAATCCTACTTAAAACTTTTTGTAGCACATTAGGCTGAAAAAAAATGCCTCTAATTATTGGACTGACTGGCGGGATTGGCAGTGGCAAGTCCGAAGCCAGCAAACGATTTGTAGAGCGCGGCATACTGGTTGTCGATGCAGATGTGGTCGCACGCGAAGTAGTTGAGCCGGGCAAACCGGCATTAACACAAATTGCCGCACATTTTGGACCAGATATTCTGGATGCGGCAGGTGTCCTGCAACGCAGTAAACTGCGGGACATTATCTTTTCTAATCCCACTGAAAAACAATGGCTTGAATCGCTGCTCCACCCAATCATTAATGCAGAAATTCGCAGGCAGCTAGCGGGAGCTTCTAGCATGTACGTTATTCTTGCATCGCCACTACTACTGGAAACTCAGCAGTTTCAGTTAGTCGATCGCATATTGGTAATCGACACCAGTGAACAACACCAACTTGAACGCGCAAGCCACCGCGATAAAAACAATGAAGCGCAGATAAAGGCCATTATGCAAACCCAACTCTCACGCCAGGAGCGCTGCGCGCGGGCGACTGACATTATCCAAAACCATGGCAGTATTAGTGAGCTTGATGCTCAAGTTGAAAAACTCCATCAGCTCTATCTCGAATTAGCGCAATCCACTGCAAAAACGAACTGATTATTTATGCAAAATACCACATCAAATTCTGATTTAACTTCGCTCGAACTCGCCTGCCCCTCGTGCAAAAAGGCAGTGCTATGGAATGACGAATTCCCGCACCGACCATTTTGTAGTGATCGGTGCCGCTTGATTGATTTGGGGGAGTGGGCAAGCGAAAGTCACCGCATTGCGGGAGATAATTTAGATATCAACTCAGAGGACGACACAAATCATTAGTAGGTTTTGCTAATGATTCAGTTGAAAATCACCACCAGGCACTAATGCCTGCTACACCTTGCGCACCGCACGACTGAGCAATTTTTATATGCTCTTCACTTACTCCACCCAAGGCATAAACAGGAATGTTGGCAAACTCCACGAGCGCACAAAATGAATCCCATCCGAGTGGATTTGCTGATGGATGTGATGCTGTGGGCAACACGGGTGATAAGAGCAAATAATCAGCACCAATATTTTGCGCATGCAGAATCTCTTCAGTGCTGTGGCAAGAAACACCAAACAATACGTCCTGCCCAACTGGCCGCGCATTAATTTCTAACGCATGATGGCGATTGAGATGTAATCCTAATTTTTTTTCCGGGAGGGAATGAGTTAGGTGATTAAATTCCGCAAGCGAACTATTAATTACCAAACGTGCATTTGATTGGTTGACCGCGTGAATTGCTTCATCTAATAAGGATTGATGAGTATCCACACGAAAATCAGCAACACGGAATTGCACTATGCGAAGACCCTCCGCCAAAACGCGATTCAGGCGCACCATAAAATCAACGTTATTAAGATAAGCCCCCGTAATCGCATATTTTTCCGGCAAATTAATTGCTGAAATAATGGGTCGATTAGCTGCAGGAAACGCAAAATTGTTCAGCTCTTTAGCATCAACCCACTGGATTGGTTGCCCTTCGTTGCCGATAGGAGTGCCAAGAAATTGGGTGATTTTATGGACATCAAGCAGAACGGATTTATCAGGGTAATGGTGGCGAATCTGAATCAATGGTTGGCTGGCAAGCACATCAATCGCCAACTCCTCATGTAGCTCACGCACAAGCGCCTGCTCGATGACCTCACCAGCATCCACCTTACCACCAGGAAACTCCCACAAGCCTCCCTGATGGGCACTTACCGGGCGCTTGGCGATTAAAATTTTGCCGTCGGCGTTAACGATAACACCAACGGCAACATGCACTAACTTAGTCACGGTTAATTACGAGGAAATTAGGAGCGATAGTCCGCATTGATGCGAACATATTCATAGGAGAGGTCCGTAGTCCATACTGTTTCGGCAAAGTCCCCACGGCCCAAGTTGATTTTAATCGCTATATCAGCCTGGCTCATAACTGCCTGGCCTTGTTCTTCGGTATAAGTTTTTGCGCGACCGCCATGCTCAACAATCAACGTATCGTTTAGATGAACTCGAACTTTTGTTGCATCCAAGTCTGGAACACCTGCATAACCAATTGCCGCTACAATGCGCCCCCAGTTAGGATCAGAAGCAAAGAGCGCAGTTTTAATCAGCGGTGAATGCGCCACGGCGTAGGCAACATCTAGACACTCATCGCGATTGGCGCCACCACTTACTGCAACAGTTACGAATTTGGTTGCACCTTCACCATCACTCACAATACTTTTGGCAAGATGGATGTGTGCAGCAATAATCAAGTCGCGCAACTTTTCGTAAAGTTCGCCGCTTGCCTGGTTGATCTCAGGCAGGTCTACTTGACCTGTGGCCATTAAAATACACGAGTCGTTAGTAGATGTATCGCCATCAATCGTGATGCGATTGAATGATTTATCAGCGGCTTCACGCGCTAATTCTTGCAACAACGCTTGCGAGACTTTTGCATCAGTTGCGATATAACCCAGCATCGTTGCCATATTGGGTTTAATCATACCAGCACCTTTGGAGATGCCGTTGACAGTAATGATCCTGCCTTGATAGTCAAATTGCTGGCTGAAACCTTTGGGGCGAGTATCGGTTGTCATGATGCCCGCTCCGGCGTCATCCCAACCATTCTCATTCGCTTTTTCCAAAGCTTCAGGTACTACTGCAATAATTTTTTGCACCGGCAATGGTTCGCCAATAACACCTGTCGAGAATGGTAGCACCTGCTCAGGTTTAATACCCTTTAACTCCGCAATCGCTGCGCAGGTAGCTTTTGCATCCAGCAAACCTTGCTCGCCAGTACAAGCGTTAGCATTACCCGAATTAATAACCAAAAAACGGATGGGTGCAGCAGCAAGATGCTCTCTGCACACAGTAACAGGAGCGGCGCAAAATGCATTCTTAGTGAACACACCGGCAACAGCGCTGCCCTCAGCGAGTTCAAATAAAACCACGTCGCGACGCCCCACTTTTTTAATACCTGCACTCACAGCGGTTAACTTCACACCTTTCACTGGGTGCATGTGCGGAAAAGGATATTCACCAACTGCCATAATATAAATCTCGATATTTGTTCAGAATCAAATTCTTTCGGTTAGCCGCACTTAAATGCACAGAGCCTCGCAATTGCGAGGCTCTGTTAGTGCAGAAACTATTCCAGGGAGCCGTGACAACTTTTGTACTTTTTGCCTGATCCGCAGGGGCAGGGATCATTGCGCCCGATCTTACGACCTTCACGCACCACCTGGGCACGAGGAGCTGCTGCTTGTGGTTCCTCTGGCTGCCCAAGAGCAGAAAGTTCATCGTGGCGCAGCTGCATTTTTTGACGTGCCAATTCTTCGCGGCGCTGATTTTCCATCTCTTCCATTTGCTCACGTGAAATCGGCTCAACACGCGCCATCAAATGGACAGTTTCACGCTTCACAGTCATCAACAAACTTTGGAAAAGTTCAAAAGCCTCACGCTTGTATTCTTGTTTTGGATTTTTTTGCGCATATGAACGCAAATTAATTCCCTGGCGCAAGTGATCCATAGTGGCGAGGTGATCTTTCCATGCATTGTCGAGCACCTGCAACATAACCTGCTTTTCAATTTCCAACATGATCTCGCCGACACGTTCGCATTTCGCATCATAAGCGCCCTGGATTTCTGCAAGAATTTTCTTGCGCAAGGTTTCTTCATGTAAACGGGTATCTTCTTCCAACCATTTGGCAATAGGCAAACGTAAGCCAAAATCGGCTTCAATTTGCTTTTCCAAACCAGGAACATCCCATTGATCTTCAATGGATTGTGGCGGAATAAATCCATTCACCAAATCATCTACCACTTCTTCACGAACAGCAGTTATGGTTTCGCGGATTGAGTCGGCATCCAACAATTCATTGCGCTGATGGTAAATAATTTGGCGCTGATCGTTAGCGACATCATCAAATTCAAGCAATTGTTTACGAATATCAAAGTTACGGCCTTCTACTTTACGCTGCGCTTTTTCGATAGCGTTATTCACCATGCGGTGTTCAATTGCTTCACCTTTTTCCATACCCAATGCTTGCATAAAATTACGCACGCGTTCGGAGGCAAAAATGCGCATCAAATTATCTTCGAGCGACAAATAGAAACGGGTTAAACCTGGGTCACCCTGACGACCAGCACGACCACGCAACTGGTTATCAATGCGGCGCGACTCGTGGCGCTCAGTACCAATGATGTGCAAACCACCTGCTGCCAGTACAGTTTCATGGCGAATTTTCCACTCAGCTTTAACAGCTTCAACTTGTTCTGGTGTTGGGTTTTCAAGCTCGGCGACATCAGATTCCCAACGGCCACCTAATACGATGTCAGTACCACGACCAGCCATGTTGGTAGCAATAGTCACAGTCGCAGGACGCCCTGCCTGCGCAATAATTTCTGCTTCCTGTGCGTGAAACTTCGCATTGAGCACCCGGTGTTTGATGCCTGCAGAGGTCAAACGGCGCGACATTTCTTCCGAAGTTTCAATCGATGCGGTGCCCACCAAAATTGGAGCATTTTTAGCTTGGAACAATTTAATATCTTCAACAATAGCGAGATATTTTTCTTCGAGCGACAGGAAAACCTTATCGTTCATATCCAAACGCAATACAGTTTTGTTAGTAGGAATTACCACCACATCCAAGCCATAAATTTCACGGAATTCATAAGCTTCGGTATCTGCGGTACCGGTCATACCGGATAAGGTTGGATAGAGACGGAAGTAATTTTGGAATGTAGTTGATGCGAGAGTCTGGCTCTCACTTTGAATCGCCACACCTTCTTTAGCCTCAATTGCTTGATGCAGACCTTCCGACAAGCGACGACCGGGCATAGTACGACCAGTGTGCTCATCAATTAATACCACTTGTCCTTCCTGAACGATGTATTCCACATTCAGATGGAAAAGTGCATGAGCGCGCAGAGCAGAGTTAACATGATGCAATAGCGACAGATTATTCGCCGCATAAAGATTTTGATCGGGCTGTAACAGGCCAGCTTGAATCAATAAATCTTCTACTTTTTGATGGCCATCTTCCGTTAATTCAACCTGACGCGATTTTTCATCAACACTGAAATGACCGGGATCAGTAATAACGCGACGATCACCGTCTTCACCGTTATCAATCTGACGTTTCAGTTTTAATACTAACTGATTAACACGCTTATACATTTCCGCACTATTTTCTGCTGCGCCGGAAATAATCAGAGGTGTTCGCGCTTCATCGATAAGAATCGAATCCACCTCATCGATAACAGCAAAATTAAGATCGCGCTGAACTTTATCGCGTTTACTTAACGCCATGTTATCGCGCAGGTAATCAAAACCGTATTCGTTGTTGGTCCCGTAGGTTACATCAGCAGCATAAGCAGCACGCTTAACCGCTTGTGGCTGCATGGATTGAATAACACCAACCGTCATACCTAAAAATTCATAGAGTGGCATCATCCAGTTGGCGTCACGGCTCGCCAGATAATCGTTTACGGTGACAATGTGTACACCTTTACCAGCCAAAGCATGGAGATAACTTGGCAGAGTAGATACCAAGGTTTTACCTTCACCGGTACGCATCTCTGCAATGCGGCCTTCGTGCAAAGTCATACCACCAATCATCTGCACATCAAAGTGACGCATGCCTAGCACACGGCGTCCTGCTTCGCGCACAGTCGCAAATGCTTCTGGCAATAATTGATCTAAGGCTTCACCCTTCTGAAAACGTTCGCGAAATTCTGCTGTTTTTGCCTTGAGTTGTTCGTCACTGAGCTTTTCCATATCAGGTTCAAGCGCGTTAATGCGCTGTACAACTTTATTCATGCGCTTTAATTCGCGCTCATTTTTTGAACCAAAAACTGCCTTGATTAACTTACCGATCATTTTTTAATACCGTAAAAATCCAATAGACTGAATACATTTTGCACAGCGAAATACAGGCGAAATAACCTAAATGTGCCCGAAGGCAAGGCTGGCAAGTAAATAGGAAGGTGCCGACTAAAGCAAGTGAGAATCTGCTGTCAGCTGAGGGGAAATAACTTAGCGGTTGGTGCGGCGGATATAACTGGCAGGATCGACTACGCGACCATTTTTATAGACTTCAAAGTGGACATGGGGTGCTGTTGATCGCCCGGTTGATCCCGACAGGGCAATCACTTGCCCCTTTTTTACAACATCACCCGCCTTAACAAGATTAGAGGTGTTATGCGCATAACGGGTAACCAAACCGTCGCCGTGTTTGATCTCGACCATGTTGCCATATTCAGGGTGGCGGCCGGACCAATTGACGATACCAGCAGCAACTGTGCTGACTTTACTACCTTTGCGGGCAGTGAAATCTATCCCCGAATGAAACTCGGTCTTGCCCGTAAAGGGATCCTTGCGATAACCATAACGCGACGAAACCCATGCATTGGCAACAGGCGCACCGGAAACCAAAGTCTCCTGCTGTAAACTACGATTGGTAAGCAATGCTTCTATGGTGTTGAGTTGTTGCTCGCGACTATCGACTTGCTGGGAGAGCTGATCTATTGCAGCAAAAAAATCAGGGGTGGCGTAAAGAGTATCCGGGCTTGCTTTGGAGGGGCCGCCAAGTGCAGGGACTTGGCTGAAATCAAATTCCCCCTGCTCCAGATTAGCAGCCGAGGTGAGCTTTTCACCAAGGGCATCAAGCCGCATCAAGCGCGCTTGCAGTTCGCCCATCTTACTCGTAAGCGCCGCTATCTGTGCTTCGGAGGCTTCGCGCTCCTGCTCAATTTCAGATTCACGTGCGGAAAGAATATCCATCCACGCTTTGGTGTCGGTATTAAAGAAGCCATCGCGCTCGTCCGATACCAGCCAACTATAACCCCAAGCGCCAACAAAGGTGGGAATCCCCAGCAGACATACAGACAGGAACGCACGAGTCCACCCACCCAAGGTGAAACTGCGAGCCTGCGCATGATCTTTGTTGACGATAATAATCTTCATTCAGAAATCTACTTTTTTATAGGTTAAAAACCGTTCACTTCGGGTTTCACCCGATGGAATTTTCGATAAAAATTTCGACTTTCAGATCGCGACTCACTTCCAGGCGAGGCGCAGTTTGACATCTAATGAAAACACTTTCAGGTTATTGAACCGCTAATAAAAAGTGTTTTAAAACAGCTAGTTACGCAAATTTCACGAAGGAAATATGGCAGTGCGGAGATTCCTTGCAACACACCCAAACGAGTGCATGTCCGAAATATCGCACAGATAGGAAGGTTTTAACAAGTGGAAATTTAGGCAGCGTTCACAAAACGAACACTGCACCAAATGGAATCAAGCTGCCGCTATGGGCTGCATATATGCAATGGGTAATTGCTGGTTTTCCTCAAATGTGACCAACTCCCAGGCATCCGGCTGTTCAATTAGCAATCGCAATGCCCGATTATTTAATGAATGCCCCGACTTATGGGCCTTGTATTCACAGATCAAACTATTGCCTAGCATGTATAAATCGCCGATGGCATCCAACACCTTGTGCTTCACAAACTCGTCCTCAAAACGCAGGCCATCCTCGTTAAGAATCTTGTATTGATCCACCACAATTGCGTTATCCATACTGCCGCCACGAGCCAACCCCTTGGAGCGCAGATACTCAATCTCATGCATAAACCCAAAGGTGCGTGCACGGCTGATGTCTTTCACAAAGGTCGAGCTGGAGAATTCCAGTTCGGTTTGCGGGCGACGATCTTTAAATACTGGATGATCAAACTCGATAGAAAAAGACACTTTGAAGCCATCAAAAGGGATAAAGCTGGCGAACTTGTCACCATCCCTCAAGGTAACTTCTTTTTTAATGCGGACGAATTTTTTAGGCGCATTCTGTTCCTGGACACCGGCAGATTGAATCAAAAACACAAAGGGACCGGCGCTGCCATCCATGATCGGAATTTCAGGCGCATTTAATTCGACAATCGCATTATCAATACCCAACCCGGCCATCGCCGACATCAAGTGCTCAACGGTGGAGACACGGACGTCATCTTTGATCAGGCAAGTAGAAAGTGTCGTTTCTCCTACATTTTTCGCGGTTGCTTTAATCTCTACCGGCGGATTCAAATCCACCCGGCGAAATACTATGCCGGTATCAACAGGGGCGGGCAAAAGGGTCAGATGGATCTGATCCCCTGTATGCAAACCGACACCTGTAGTACGTATCGCATTTTTAAGCGTGCGCTGTTTGATCATTTTTCACCCCTTACTCGTCTTACCGTTTCAACACCGCACAGCAGGTACGGTTTGATTTTCATGGGCATGTTACCAATCAGGGAAACTACCAACCAGTTAAAACTGGCAATCTCCCCTATAGCCAAAAGCCGATTAATCCGCCTGACGACGCAGGAAAGCAGGAATATCAAGATATTCCAATTCCTTATCCCCCAACGGTGCAGCCAAAGCAGCCGCGTTGGATGAGTGCGCGTTAGCACGCAGATGTGCAGGACGATCAAGCGCTGCATAATCTACGGGTGGAGTTGCAGGGCGACGGGTGTTGTCGATCACTTTAGTCGGCGCTGGTTTTACTTCCTTCGCCGCCGCAGCGGCTTTTGCGATTCCCAGACCCGTTGCAACCACGGTAACGCGCAGCTCGTTAGTCATTTCAGGATCGATAACCGTACCCACAACCACAGTCGCATCGCCTGAAGCAAACTCTTCAAT
This sequence comes from Cellvibrio sp., assembly GCF_053579595.1. NCBI lineage: Bacteria > Pseudomonadati > Pseudomonadota > Gammaproteobacteria > Cellvibrionales > Cellvibrionaceae > Cellvibrio > Cellvibrio sp. The sequence continues at coordinate 891 of NZ_JBRFPI010000097.1, read as the reverse complement.
GATGCTGCCCACTTCAGAGTACTCACCCAAAGACAGATCAATACCAGCGGTAATGTTAACCAGAATACCGCGCGCGCCCTGCAGGTTCACATCTTCCAGCAATGGACTGCGAATCGCCGCTTCAGCAGCTTCGCGTGCACGATTTTCACCAGTCGCACGACCAGTACCCATCATCGCCATACCCATTTCCGACATTACTGTTCTTACGTCAGCGAAGTCTACGTTGATCATACCCGGGCGGATAATCAGGTCAGCAATACCTTGCACTGCACCGAGCAGCACATTGTTTGCCGCTTTGAAAGCGTCGAGCAAGCTGGTTGATTTTCCCAAAACTGACAACAATTTTTCGTTAGGAATTGTAATCAGCGAATCAACACGTTCGCTCAACTCTTTAATACCAGCATCCGCAATTACCATACGCTTGCGGCCTTCGAATGGAAACGGCTTGGTCACAACGGCGACGGTCAAAATACCGAGGTCGCGCGCGACTTCAGCAACAACGGGAGCCGCGCCCGTACCCGTACCACCACCCATACCGGCGGCGATAAACACCATATCCGCACCGCGCAATACTTCGGCGATACGCTCACGATCTTCCATCGCAGCTTGACGACCGATTTCCGGATTAGCGCCAGCACCCAGACCTTTGGTCATGGAATTGCCGAGCTGCAATACGGTGCGCGCATCAATATCTTTCAATGCTTGCGAGTCGGTGTTGGCGCAAATAAATTCTACGCCTTCAATTTTGCTGGCGATCATGTGTTTGACTGCGTTTCCGCCGCCACCACCAACACCGATCACTTTGATTACTGCGTTCTGATGAATGCTATCAACTAATTCAAACATGGCCACACCCCTTTTGTTTCCCTTGACTCAATCTGTGAAATAAAA
>NZ_JBRFPI010000096.1:437-12591 GCF_053579595.1 Cellvibrio sp. | reverse complement strand
GGGGATTTCCGGCTCAAAAAGAACTATGTGCAGCATTTGGCGTTTTGTACCTTTATGGTCTATGTTCTTTGTTAAAGGTTATGTTTGCGACGTCAATTATAAGCAAGAGTTATTAGCTGTCCTGCACAATATTTTTCGTCCGGCTGAACTTACTCTGAGACACGACTTTCGGTCAGACATCAATAGTGGCAGCACGATTATCGCAGAAACCAGGATTCGAGAGCCCCGATTTGAAACAGCTTGTGGAAAAAGTAACCCGCATTTTGCGTGGAGCAAAACGTCAGAATCAGGTCATAGGTGTGGACTTCAGCACCGCAGGGGTTGCTTTCGCCCATATCCAGCGCCCAGCGACCCAGCAACCTTATTTGGTTAATTGTGATTTCATTCCTGCCGAAAACGGCATTGAATCAGCCGATCTCTTGCGCACCCGTTTACTCAAGCTGGGGTTACTGGGTATTCCTTGCAATTTGGTGATGAGCCCAGGGAGTTATCAATTAATTTTGGGTGAGGCGCCCAAAGTTCCTGCAGAAGAATTGGCTGAGGCATTGCGCTGGCGCATTAAAGATTTGGTGCAGTTCCCGATTGCCGAAGCGATTGTCGATGCGTTTCTGTTGCCGGAAGACAGTGCGCGTGGCACCAGCCGTATGGCCTACACGGTGGCAGCCCAACGTAAAAATATTGAAGCAGCAGTGGCTGCAACAAAAGCTACCGGGCTGCAATTAAAAAACATTGATATTCCTGAACTGGTATTGCGCAATTTGGCAGAGGCCTGCTGTGACACTAAGCGTGGTGTGGCAATTGTAAAGTTGCACCAAGGTGGCGGTAGCTTGCAAATTATTCGCGAGGGCAATTTGTATTTGTCTCGCCAATTTTCACTTTCGTATAACGCGGGTTTACTTGATGATTTACCTGGCGAAGCATTGGTGTTGGAATTACAGCGCTCTCTGGATTATTTCGAGCGGCAAATGCGCCAGGTTCCTCCCAGCCACATTTATCTCTGTGGCGAAAATGTTACTACGGATAAATTAACGCCTGAAATTCGCAATGCACTCGCTGTCACCATTAATCTGCTTGATCTCAATAGCGGTGTACAAGTTGCAGGTGCAATTCCCGACCATATCCTATCGCTCTCGCTGTGTGCGATAGGTGCGGCATTGCGCCAAGACCAAGTGGGGCAGGGCTGATATGCAACAGATCAACTTATACCTGCCGGAATTCCAACCCAACCGCGAACCCCTACGCAGCGTGCAAATGTTGTGGGGTTTGGGGTTATTTGTGGTGTTGTTAATGATTGTCAGTGCGCTGAGTGCCAATGCAAACCGTGAGCGAGAGCTTGCACTCGAACAAAGCCGCGCACAATTACAACAATTGAAAGAACAAATTACCCAATTAGAACAACAGCGTCCGCGCAACAATTTAGCAGACTTAGATGGGCAAATTGTGCAATTAACTGACGAGCTTGATCGGCGTGGACAAATTTTCAATGTAATCGCCAACAAAAATCTGGGGAACAACACGGGGTTTTCTGCTCATCTACAGGCCCTGGGAAGGCAATCACTAGATACATTAAGCCTCTCGGTTTTTTCCTTGCAGCAGGGCGGTAATTACGCCGAGTTCGCGGGAAAAACTCGCGCGGCTGACCAGATTCCTCTCTACATCCAGCGTTTGCGCAGCGAGCCCGTTTTTACCCAGGCAGCTTTCGGGGTGCTGAATATTGAACCCGTACAAAACAACCAAGGGTTGTTCGATTTCTCACTCGCTAAACAACCGGTGGCATCAGGCAAAGACCCTGAAGCTAAAACGGCTGTGCAAATGTTGCTCGAATTGAATGAAAAAGCGCGAGGTGCACGCTAATGCCACCAGCCATTAACAACCTATTGGAAAAAATTGATAGCCGTGTACTGCGCGAGCGAGTGCTGATTTTTCTTACGCTATTGGCGTTGATTTTTTTACTGTGGAATTTTTTAGTCCAAGCCAGATTTGATCGCGAGCGCAATTTTCTACAAGCAGAGGCCACAAAAATTGCCAGTGAACAACAAACGTTGCAAACACAAATGAACACTCTTGCGATGGCTATGGCAAGTGATCCTGCAATCGCCAAAACCAACATCATTCAAAAACTCAATACAGATATTGCTTCCGTTGAAGCGCGTTTGTCTAATTTGTCGCAGGGTCTGATCAGTGCAGAGCAATTGCCCAAAGTATTAGAAGAAGTGCTGCTGCGCACCTCCAGTGTAAAACTTCTACAAGTGCGGACCTTGGCGGCAACTGAGTTGCAGTTAGCAGCGCCAGTACAGGATACAAACACTGAGGGTAAGCCAGCTTCCGGTGGGACCGGGGTGTATAAGCATGGAGTGTTAATCCGTGTTGCAGGAAGCTATTCACAGTTAATTCAATTGATGACGGAAATAGAAGCGCTGCAATGGAAATTTTATTGGGAGTCACTGGATTACACCGTTAAGCAATATCCGAATGCGGAGATTGATATTCGCGTGTTTACCCTGAGTTCAGAGGAGGGGCTGTTAGGTGTATAAAATCATCGCAAGTTCCTTATGTCTGTTGTTGCTCAGTACCCGAGTATTGGCGAATGACGTCAGTGCGTTGGATGTGCGCGATCCAACCACACCTTTAGGGCATGTTGCCGCTACTGCAAACGCGAGTGGTGTGCAGCAATTTGCATTGAATTCCATATTAATTAGCCCGCAGCGTAAATTGGCCATTATTAATGGCAGCACCTTGCGCGAAGGGCAAACCGTGCCGGGCACTGGCAATGTAAAAGTGCAGCGAATTTCGGCACAGGCCGTTGTACTGCAACAGGCTGATCAAACCTGGGTGCTGCGGTTATCCCCCAGCATTATGAAGCGACATTAATCGATTGAACAAAATAACTGAGGCAGTGACGATGTTCACCAATCCTAAAAAAATATCCTGTTTGATGCTGGCAACATTCATATTGAATGCTTGTAGCTCAACAGGTACTAGTGATAAACGTCTGGCTACTGAAAATGCAATGGATAAGGTGGTTGAGCAGCAACGCGAGCAAAATGCCGCAGCTAAAGCTGTACCGCCAGAAGTGAATAAAGCACTGCTCGATAATCAAACCCTCGCCTCCGGTGGCTTGGCAAAAACTAACTACGAACGCTTTGATGTGTCGGTGCGCAATGTTGCAGCGAAAGATTTCTTCCTCGGTTTGGTAAGCGGCACTGGCGTCAATGTGGTTGTTCATCCCGATGTGGACGGCAGTGTGACACTCGATTTAAATAATGTGACGGTTGATGATGTGCTGCGTGTTACACGCGATATCTATGGCTATGAGTACAAAAAAGATCGCGGTATTTACACCATTTACGCCAATGCCATGCGCACAGAAGTGTTCCAGATTAACTATTTGGATGTGCAGCGTGTAGGTGTGTCTGATACGAGTGTGATGATTGGCCGTGCGCAAAGTTCAGGCAACGGTGGTAATAACTCGAATTCCAATTCGGGTGGCGGCGGCAATAGTATCAATGAAAATGCCAATCTGCTTGGCATGATTGAAAATGCCGGGCAGGGCAAAGAGAGTGGCGGTGGCTCAGCGCTTACACCGGGTTCACGTGTACAAACGCTAAATCGCACCGATTTTTGGTCATCGCTGGAAAAAACAGTGGTATCGATTATTGGTGGCGAAACCGAAGACCGGTCGGTGATGATTACCCCGCAAGCCGGTATGGTGGTTGTGAAAGCCATGCCGCACGAACTGAGTGCGGTGCGCGATTTTCTGGAACGTTCTGAATTGAGCGTAAAACGACAAGTCATCCTTGAAGCAAAAATTCTGGAAGTTCGTTTAAGCGAAGGGTTTGAGGCGGGTGTTAATTGGGGGGCGATTAGTGGACAAATTTCAGCAGCGAAAAACCTCCAAGATGGTTTTGTGTTAAATACCGATGGAACCTCTCCAGTTCAAGAATTTCGGCCTGCTGTGAGGTATGTATACAGACCTAATGAAGATGGAGTTATACAGCAGTTTACAGAGGAAGGAAGTTTGCCTATCGGTGGAACGGTGGCAGGATTAATTCAGGTTACCGATATTACCAAGTTGCTATCGCTGCTGGAAACGCAGGGCAGTGTGCAGGTGTTGTCCAGTCCACGCGTGTCTACAGTAAACAATCAAAAAGCGGTAATTCGTGTAGGGTCGGATGAATATTTTGTTACTGGTATTTCCAGTAACCAAACATCCAACGCGGCAACAACAACCAATACACCGAATATCGAACTTTCATCATTTTTCAGCGGTATATCGCTGGATGTCACACCGCAAATTTCCGAAACCGGTGAAGTTATTTTGCACATCCACCCCGTCGTGAGTGAAGTGACTGACCAGCAAAAAGTATTTACGGTGGGCGATCAGGAATTTGCCTTGCCATTGGCTCTGCGCGGTGTGCGTGAATCCGACAGTATTGTTAAGGCTGCAAATGGGCAGGTGATTGTCTTAGGTGGTTTGATGACTGAATCCACTAACAATCTCGATGGCAAGCGCCCATTGCTGGGTGATATCCCGGGAATAAATGCCTTGTTTCGCACCAAAAACAAAAGCAAATCAAAAACCGAGCTGGTTATTTTGCTGCGCCCCATCGTTGTCGATGATAAAACCTGGGATGCACAGCTCAATGAGGCGCAAGGTAGTATGCAACGCATGGGCGATGCTTACCGTAACCAGTAATTATCATTTTTAGCGAGTAGAAATAATCGCAAACACACAGTGTTTGCATGAGAGGCTTCCCATGTATCGTCAACATTTCGGATTACAGGAGCATCCCTTCTCGTTAACACCGGATACACAATTTTATTTCAACAGCCAAAGCCATCGCGAAGTATTGAGCACACTCTTGCTGGCACTGCGCCACAGTGAAGGGTTTATTAAAATTGTCGGTGAGGTGGGTACCGGCAAAACATTGTTGAGCCGAAAATTATTGGCTAGCCTGGGCGATAATTACATTACTGCCTATATTCCCAATCCGTTTCTCACTCCCGATGAACTTAAATGGTTTTTGGCAGAAGAGATCGGGATCGCTTATTCACCCGAAATTCCCTCCTACCAATTATTAAAAGATATCAATCTGCGTTTGGTCGAACTTGCCCAGCAAAAGCGGCAAGTCGTATTGATTGTGGATGAGGCGCAGGCGATGCCGCGCGAAACGATTGAAGCGCTGCGCTTACTGACTAATCTTGAAACTGAAAAAAGTAAATTGTTGCAAGTGGTGTTGTTCGGGCAACCGGAATTGGATGAGTTGCTGGATCGCCCGGATTTGCGCCAGCTTAAGCAGCGCATTGTATTCTCTGAATATTTGCAAACGATTCCCCGTGCGAGCCTGCCTGATTATCTTGCCTATCGTTTAAGTTCTGCCGGCTATCGCGGCGCTTCATTATTTTCCTATTCTGCAACCTCACTCTTATATAAAGCGTCTGGTGGTGTGCCGCGTTTGATTAATGTAATGGCACATAAGGCCATGCTTGCGGCCTATGGCCAAGCGGCCAACCGTGTTAATCGCAGCCATATGGTGCGGGCGATTACAGATACTGCCGAAAGCCGTTCTCTCGGCCGGTGGTTAGCCCGGCGCGATTACTGGCTCTGGCCGATGTTGGCCGCTAGCGCAGCAGCGGCAATTGTATTGGCTCCAGGTTTGTTGGGGGGCATGTGATGAGCCTGCTCAACGATATGCTGCGGGATTTATCCCATCAGCAGACAACAGTAGAAACAGCGGCAACTGCGAATGAGGCAGCATTGGATTTTAATGCGCAAGAGCAGCGCGAATTATTTTATAACACCCGTGCGGTAAAACCTTTGCCGCGCACCCTGATGCCGAGTTTGGTTGTGTTTGTATTGGTGTTGGCAATACTGGTGCTGTGGAAATTGAATTTTTTTATGCACGTAACTACGGGCACCACTGTTACTCCACCTGCTGCAGATCAAGCGATTGTTGAACCAACTTCGGTGAAGCAAACTGAATCCACCACTGCAGGGCAAACAACACAACAGATGGCACCTGCAGTGGAGCCAATACCTCAACCTGTTGGTAACGATTCAGTTGCGCCTGAGTTGGGTGAGCGAATTGCCGCCTTGGAATCGGCTATTACCAATTTATCTGTGGTGGTTGCCAATGCAAATAATCAACTGGTTAACCAATCTAATAATGTTGAAACAGCGCCAAATGAACCATTGGCGCCAGTTGAACAATCAGACGCATCAATTTCTTCAGAAACGCCGGAATCCGTCAGTATCCAGGAGCCATTTGCACCAGCGGCGACAGAAGCTGTTGCTGAATCTTTAGCCATATCACCTGTGGAAAAGGGTGAGCCGCAATTATCGATTGCACCTAATGTTAAATGGATAGATCAACAGCAGGCGCAACAGGCCAATCAATTGGTGGCGCAAGGCCAAGTGGATATCGCCACAGCAAAGCTGCAAAATTTTATCGCGACTGCCACTCAGCCGCGTGAATCCATAAAAACTTTACTGGATATTTTTGCTATGCAAGAAAATACCGGTGCAATGCAGGCATTGGTTGCACAAGCAGATTATTTATCGGTGGCTGAGCAAACTTTTTATGAGGCGAAGATAGCTTCTATCCAGCAGCAGGATGCACGGGCAATCCAATTATTGGAAGCGCATTTGGGTGAGGCTGAGCGCAACGAAAATTATCGCGCATTGCTAGCCGGGTTGTACCAACGCACAGGAATGAATCTGGAAGCGGCTAATCACTACCGTCGCTTGCTCAGTGTGTTTGGCGATAAACCCGCCTATTGGTTGGGGTTTGCCTTGGCGCAAGATGCACTTAATCAACCGCAAGTAGCGGCGCAGGCCTATCAGCGTGTAAATCAATATGCCGACTTGCAACCGCAAGTGCGTACTTATGTCCAGCAGCGCATTGCTGCGCTGCAACAGTAACAATTGGTTAAAACCCTATGACTAACACATTTACACAAAAACGTATTCGTATCGGCGATTTGCTCGTCGAGAAAAATATGATTTCTGAATCCCACTTGCAACACGCTTTGCAAGAGCAAAAGCTGACCGGCCGCAAGCTGGGCGCCACTTTGGTAGAGTTGGGTTATGTAGAAGAAAATGCGCTGCTGAGTTTGTTATCCGCACAGCTCAATATTCCTTTTGTGGAATTAAAACAATTCCGGTTTGATCGCCAGTTGGTACAAAAATTACCTGAGACAAGTGCGCGCCGCTATCGGGTGATGTTGTTGCGCGAAGATATTGATGGCTTGTTATTGGGAATGGCCGACCCCACCGATATTTTTTGTCTGGATGAGCTGCAGCGTATCCTGCAAAAAAATATTAAACCGGCGGTAGTGCGTGAATCGGAATTGCTGGATATCCTCGATATTGCCTACACCCGCGCTAGTGAAATTGCGACCCTTGCCGGTGAGCTGGATGAGGAGTTGCAAGAATCCGCATTGGATTTGGCTGATTTCGCGGTAGACGCAACCGACAGTGAAGCACCTGTAGTAAAACTCCTGCAAAAAATATTTGAAGAAGCGATCAACACCAAAGCTTCGGATATCCATATCGAACCCGATGAAAAAGTGTTGCGTATCCGCAACCGTATCGACGGTGTACTGCTTGAGCAGGTGATGAATGAAAAGCGTATCGCGTCAGCCTTGGTAGTGCGTTTGAAATTAATGTCGGGCATGGATATTTCCGAAAAACGCTTGCCGCAAGATGGCCGTTTTAATTTGAAAGTTAAACACCACAATATTGATGTGCGTATTTCCACTATGCCGGTGCAGTTTGGTGAATCAGTGGTAATGCGGTTGCTTGACCAGACCGATGGTGTGCGCCCGTTAAATAATGTAGGCATGCCCCCGCATTTAATTGATCGCTTCCGCAAAGCGATTACTCGCCCACACGGCTTGGTATTGGTAACGGGGCCTACCGGCAGCGGTAAAACCACAACGCTCTATGGTGCCTTGTCTGAATTAAATAAACCTGAGAAAAAAATCATCACCGTGGAAGATCCGGTTGAATACCGTTTGCCGCGTATTAGCCAAGTGCAGCTGCATGAAAAAATCGGTTTAAATTTCGCAAGTGTGTTGCGTGCAACCTTGCGGCAAGACCCGGATATTTTATTGGTGGGCGAGATCCGCGATGCAGAGTCAGCGGAGATTGCGCTGCGAGCATCCATGACTGGCCATATGGTGTTATCGACTTTGCACACCAACGATGCAGTGACATCGGCCTTGCGATTGATGGATATAGGTGTCGATGGCTATTTGGTAGCGACCGCACTTAAGGCAATTGTTGCACAGCGGTTGGTGCGCCGCATTTGCACAAGCTGTATCCAGCCCTATACACCCGATGCCAATGAACAACAGTTGCTGGCGACTATTGGTAAGGGGCGCGATTTTAGCAATGTTCCGTTTAAACAGGGTGCAGGTTGCCCGCATTGCCACAACACGGGTTATCGCGGGCGCATCGGTATTTTTGAAATGTTGGAATTGAATCAGGCGATGGCAGAAGCGTTGCGCATGAACGACATCAACGGATTTACCCGCGCCGCTTACGCAGTTCCCAATTTTGTTACGCTCAGCGAAGCGGCATTGGGGTATGCACTGGAAGGCACGACAACACTGGAAGAAGTGATGACTATTTCCGCCCAAATTGATGATGTCTAAGGTGTCAGGTAATAAATAACAATGGCGATTTATGAGTTCAAAGGCCGCAATGTTGAAGGCCGTTTGATTACCGGACAGTTGGATGCATCCAGCCAGGATGCTGCCGTCAATCAATTGCTCGGGCGCGGTGTAACACCGGTCGAAGTAAAAGAGTTTATCGAGCAATTGAGTTTGTCTGAGCGTTTTGCACGCGCCACTAATCGCGGGCGTGTGGAAACCGTCGAACTGATTATGTTTTGCCGCCAAATGCACACCATTACCCGCGCGGGAATTCCCCTGGTAAAAGGCTTGCGTGGTTTATCGGCATCCTTGCGCAATTATGCGTTTCAGCAGGCGTTGAATGATATTGTGGAGCGCTTGGAGGCGGGGGTTGAGTTATCTACCGCTATGCGTGCTCATCCAAAAATATTTAATAATTTATTTGTCAGTTTGGTGAGTGTGGGGGAAAATTCCGGGCGGTTGGATTTGGTGTTCAAGCAGTTGAGTGAATACATGGAGCGCGACCTGGCGACCATGAAAAGTATCAAAACTGCACTTCGCTATCCTTCGTTTGTATTGATTGCAATCACGATTGCCATTGCGGTCATTAACATAAAAGTTATTCCCGCATTTGCCGGTATGTTTGCCAAGTTTGGTGCGCAGTTACCCCTGCCAACTCGCATACTTATTGGTGTCTCTGACTTTTTTGTCAATTATTGGATGTATGTGTTTGCCATGATCGCAGCAGCCATTGCCTGGACTTATCACTATGTGAATACACCAGAAGGCAGCCGTGTTTGGGGGCGCAAAAAGCTGCGCTTGATTGTGGTGGGCGATATTATCGAGCGCGCATCCCTCGCACGCTATGCCCGTTCATTTGGTTTGATGTTGAATGCCGGTCTGCCCCTCTCCAATGCTTTGGAGTTGAGCGCGCGCGCCGTGGATAACCCTTACCTCGGCGATAAAATTCGAGGTATACGCGCCGGTGTTGAACGGGGTGAAGGTTTGTTCCAAACCCATCTGGTCAGCGGAATGTTTACACCGCTGGTATTGCAGATGATTTCCGTGGGGGAGGAAAGTGGTCAAGTGGATGCTCTGTTGGCTGAAGTTGCTGCCTTTTATGAAAGTGAAGTGGAATACGATGTAAAACAATTGAGCGACCGGATCGAGCCAATCATGATTGTGATTATGGCCGGTTTCGTCACCGTACTTGCGCTGGGTATTTTCTTACCCATGTGGGATATGTATAGCATTCAAAAGTGAGGCGCTTTTGATCCAGAGTTACCAGCATGGGCGATTCGAGTTTTTTGTTGCCGTAATCGTTATCGCGATTATCGCCCTTGCCGCGCTCGGTCGTTATACCTTAATGGCTGAGGATGCGCGAATTTTGAGACTGGAAATTATATCCCACCATTTTATGACGGGTGCCGCCAATGCGCGCATTCAATATCTAGTAACCAATATTGTCGATAAAAGGAGTGAACAAGAACCGCTAGCCCATTCCGGGCAATCACTTTATTTTTCGGAGCAGGGCTGGCCGGTATCGGTTGCTGGCCCAGTTACCGAAGATTATCAAGTGACCGATGAAGATTGTTATCAGTTATGGCAGCAGCTATTACAAAACCCCGCACCCATTGCCAAGGGGGAAGCTGTAAAAAGCCGCTGGGACTATCGCGTATTTGCCAATGCTAATAACTGCCGCTACGAATTTACCGATGGATCTGCTTATTTTGATTATTACCCTTTAGATGGCAGGTTAATGTTCATTCCAACAGGTCATTAACGCTTAAATATTAATTAGTTTATAAACTGGCGTTCTTGAGAGTTTTAGCTATATTTTGTTTTAACCAAATGAGTTTTTGTTCGTAAATACCATAGGCATTTTCGAACCCCAAGGATGTCCAACCTACAAGGCTGGGTTTTATTCAGCCAGCCACACTATATTTAATGTTCCTTTTTAATAGCACGGGGTCTTGTTTATGAAACAACAATCTGGTTTTACATTGATCGAGTTAATTGCAGTAATTGTAATTTTGGGGATTTTGGCTGCGACGGCGTTGCCGAGATTTGTAGATTTATCGGATGCGGCAGAGCAGGCAGCAGTTGATGGCGTGGCTGGTGCATTGGCTAGTGCGGCGGCATTGAATCATGCAAACAATATTGCTAATGATGCAGGTCTTCCAACGCAGACTGCTTTAGTCTCCGTGGCTGCGTGCCCTGATGTGGCAGGTGCCCTTGAAGGTGGGTTGCCTTCAGCAGATTATGTCATCACACCTGCAACAGCTATTGCCGAAGGCGCGACCGGGGCATGCGTCGTTACCTTTCAAGGTAGAACCGCCAACTTTACTGCCTATGGCGTTACACCTTAATCTTATAAATCGTAACCATGAAAGTGCATGAAAAATACTCTCAGAGGATTTACATTAATTGAACTAGTTACTGTAATGATTCTGGTAGGAATTTTATCGATTACTCTTTTCACCCGGTTAGGTTCTGCAGGTACAGCAGCAATACAATCAGGCCGCGATGATCTCATCGCGGCCTTATTTTTTGCGCAACAACAAGCCATGATGCGTAGCAATATTTCCTTAGTGCTCACTGCTAACTCTGTAAGCGTCAATGAAAATAATAACCCCATCGCCGTCAGTAACGATTTTTATCCGCTGACGATGCCAGCGGGTGTGAGCCTGCCAGCACTGACATTGAATTACGATAAATTAGGCCGTACTACTGCGACGCAAATAGTCCTGACCGGGTCAGGTAATAGCAGTGGTGTTACTGCAACCATTCAAGTTGATGCCAGTGGTTATGCTTATGCGCAATAAATTGCTAATGCATCGCATTCGAATATCAGGTGTTAGCTTGATTGAGATGATTGTTTTTATCGTGGTGGTGAGTATTGCTTTGCTGGCATTGGTGGGTGTTTATCGACAGGCCACTATCACCAATGTCGATCCAATAATTCGCACTCAGGCCTTGGAGGCCGCACAATCGCTGCTGGATGAAATTCTTTCGCTGAAATATTCCGAAAACACACCCACTGGTGGAGTTCCCGCATGCACTGCATGTGATGATACGCCCGATACTAACATGAACGATGTAGATGATTACCGCAATTGGAACGATACACCTTACGCGGGCTATACGCGCGCCGTTACCGTTGAAACTAATGCGGCGAATACCATCAAACTCATTACCGTTCGAGTTGGCACACCCACGGGTGAAACCATTTTGTTAGCGGCTGAACGAGCGAATTTTTAGTGAAACATTATTCGCTAAAAGCAAAAGGACTTTTATTCACCCCAGGAATCCGCTCAGCAGGTTTTACACTGATCGAGTTAATCGCGGTAATTGTACTTCTTTCTATTCTTGCCACTATTGGCACTGGCTTTGTGGTAAAAGCCACCGAGTCTTATCAGCGGACTGAAACCCGTGCATTGCTTGTTAATACCGCACGGCAAGCGCTGGAGCGCATGACGCTGACCGGCATCCGTTCGGAAGGAGTCGTTTACCTGGC
>NZ_JBRFPI010000096.1:0-427 GCF_053579595.1 Cellvibrio sp. | reverse complement strand
GGTTTTACACTGATCGAATTAATCAGGGTTATTGTTGTCCTTTCTATTCTTGGCACTATTGGCAGTGGTTTTGTGGTGAGGACTACAGAGTCCTATCAGCGCACCCAAACCCGAGCGTTATTAGTTAATACCTCGCGCCAGGCATTGGAGCGGATGACACGGCAGTTGCGAATTGCATTACCTTATTCGGTGCGCGTAACCAATGGTGGTAATTGCCTCGAATTTATGCCGATTGCAGCAGGGGGAAATTATTTTGATCCGGTTCCCGATAATGAAAACCTTGCGGCGCTGCGCACTAATATTCCTGCTTCACCTGTTCCAGTTCCAGCTGATTTTGGAACACCCGTTTTTGTGACAATAGGTGCTATGTCGGCCACTGAAATATACGGCACTACGGCGGTATCCCGCGAGGGTTATGCCGGGGGTA
>NZ_JBRFPI010000095.1:0-12880 GCF_053579595.1 Cellvibrio sp. | reverse complement strand
ACGAACTTCAGTATAAACACTATGCACCCTATTTTGATATTCGCTGGCAGATACTAAAACCAAGGGATCACGCGGCCAAAGCCTTCACACAAGACCGATCAATCAGCAGTGTATTAAACAGGCCTGATTTTCACACCTGTGATTTTCTAGTAGATAAGATCACTAAAACTTATTGGTTTGTATGGTCCCCTATTAGCAAAGAAGAAGCTGATGTAATAGCGATCAAATCCAATACCCAATATGCGCTTCCATCGGTATCCGAACCAACGCCGGATAAATTATGGATTCGTGCGAGCGATTTTGCATTGCACACGCCAGAAGCGGCGCAAAGCCAGCAGAAGTTATTGGATGATTTGGAATCAATTAAAGAAATAAACTTGATAGTATTGGATACGAGAGGCAACGCTGGGGGAAGCTCAACGCACGGTATCAATATTTTTAATACCATCATTAACAAAGATGAAAAAGCAGCAACTTATTTGGCCAATCAATTCCACTTTAAAAATCAAGGTGCAACTGCACTATTTCGCGCAAGCTGGCAGCTCTACTGGTCATACGACTATGCATTAAAAACATTGATGGCCAATCAGGGCGAAGAATTTTCCGATGTGCAATATCTTGAAAAATTTCAAGTACGCTTAAAACAAGCGCTTGAAACTGCTGAACAGACACTTTACCAAAGTGAAACTCCCGATGAGAGCAATGCCATCCCGCCACCGAACGACGAGTGGGAATCGAACATTAAAATTGTACTCATCACTGACAAAACCTGTGTGAGCGCATGCTTGGATTTTGTCGATATGGTAAAACTAGTGCCTAACCTGCTACACCTTGGTGAACCTACCAACGCAGACACGGCTTACACTCAAATTGCGGATATGCAAAGTAAGTATCTGGAAGAAACCTATAACTTTATGGTTCCGGTAAAAAAATGGAACAAACGGTTACGCGATGACAATAAACCCTACATTCCCGATGTTGCCTATGAAGGCGACATGAATGATGATGCTGCATTGCAGCAGTGGGTATTTGCGCAAGCAGATGAACATTTCGGCCAGAGGTAAGCTATGCACAGCATTCGCCGGGCCAACAAAGACGATGCCGAAGCCATTGCCAATTTATACCGCGAGCTAAATACGCTCTCGCCCGTATCTGTGTCGCCGGAAAGAATTGATGCAGTAGCAAATAGCGACAACACCTACTTGCTAGTGTGTGATGATGCGGGTGAAATCACTGCGACCGCACTCCTGTGCTTGTGTCAGGATATCATGTTCGACAACCAGCCGTTTGCGCTCGTTGAAAATGTAGTTGTCAGTACCGGCTATAAACGGACGGGCATCGGCAAAAGTATGATGGATTATATTGAGGCATTTTGTTTGGAGCAGGATTGTTCCAAAATCATGCTGCAAACCAGCAGTGGAAACCGGGGCGCCCAGGATTTTTATACGGCGATGGGTTACAACCCGAATGCTAAAATCGGCTTCATTAAATATCGCCGTCACTTTTCGCAATTGAAATTTTGACCAATAATCTCTCTACCTAAAATCAGCAGGAAATTTATTATGAACCTCACAGCCAGCGGCGTTGCATTGCGTTTTTTGTTCGCGCTCTTATTGGTACTACTCAGCTATAACCCCAGTGGCTACTCTTATTTTCATTGGGTTCACTACAGCTTCAGTGACATCACCCCCTATGTGGTGATTGCGGGGATTATTTTGCTGATTGGCTGGGGCATTTATATTAAGGCAACACTTAACTCGCTCGGGCTGATCGGCGTAATTGCACTGGCGGCACTGTTTGCTTGCCTTGTGTGGTTATTTATTTACTGGGGATTTTTAAGCGTTACCGATATCTCGGCCATGGCTTGGGTTATTGAAGTTTTATTAGCAGCCATGCTCGCCGTAGGTATGTGCTGGTCACACTTCACTCGCCGCATGAGTGGGCAAGTGGACGTGGATGAGATTGAAGAAAAATAATTTCTAACAGGGTTAGCCGATTTTTCGGCTAACCCTGTTTATGTAGGCTTATTTAACTTTTTCACTGATTTCCATCATCTTCTTACGCATAGCCTCATCAAGCTCATGGGGCTTAACGCGACTAATAATATTGCGCAACACTCTGATTTCATTCTGATCAATCTCACCATCTTTCTCTGCGATTGCTAATATTTTTCCTAACTCATGCGCATCTAGCTTGCCATCATTAGAAAAGCATTGAATCGATTGAAAAGACATTTCAAGATAATCTCGTGCTTCAGTCATAAACTACTCCTTGGTTTTTATTGAGAAAAATATTATTCCGGGGCGATCACTAAAAATTGCTTGATTAACTCTTTGTTGGGATTTTGGTAAAGCCAGGTTTTAAATTCATGGACCGTAGTAAAATCTTCCTTACCCAGCATTTTTTCATAACGTTCATTAAGCGCGATCTCCTGGCGCTGTTTGCGAATATTCCTCTGCCATGCATCGGTAAATATTTTGGGAAGCTTGCCATGCAAATCCAAGGTTTTTAGTAATTTCCATTCGCCTTTATCCAACCAGGCTTCGTCACAGGCGCCACATAAATCCAGCTTGTTGCTGGTTGATGCGCCAATTTGGTATTTGGTCATCAGGCGGCTACATTTGGGGCATGAATGAGCAGATTCGACCTCTACAATTTCATCGACATTGGCAACCTCAGAAGGTGTCACTGCATGGCGATCCGCCCAAAATCGATAATTCATTAGCGACAACAAGGCTCCTTGGCATTGCGGGCAAACAGCGGCAATTAATCCAGATTCCAACTCATTAGGCTCCAAGGGTTGGGTTTTACATTGCGTACATTTCATTATTATCTCCTTAGTCTAAAATTTATTAACGAGAAAACTCATCCCACAAACTCTCAAACTCGCCTAAATAAGCAGCCACCAATTTTGGTTCATTAGTTACCAAAATATTCTCTTGGTTGTAAACCGTTGCGGAGCGCGTCCAGTTGAAGCTGCCATTGACCAATATCGTTTTATCAACAATCGCAAACTTGTGATGCATATGATTTTCAGTGTTATCCATACGCACAATGATGCCTTGATCAATGAGTTTAAAAATATCGCTGCCTTGATCATGCGCCTTGTCATTATCGGTAATCAGCCGCACTTGAATACCACGCTTGTGAGCGGCAACGATAGCATCGCAAAGACGGTCATCAGAAATAGTAAACACACTTATATCCAGTGTTTCACGCGTAGCGACAAGTAGATCCAAAAGTTGACGGCGGCAATCCTCACCGGGGCTGAAGTGAGCTTCGGTGATGGAGACGGATTGGGTTTGGCGAAAGCTGTCGATAACCTTGCTGATTTTTTCCAGCCACAATAAAGAGGCGACGGCATTGTCGCCACCGGCGCGCGCAGGTTCACGCGCTAACAAAAACGCTTTATTGCGTACAAAGGCGATATCGTCTTGTGCGAGTTTGGGTAAAATATCACGCAGTTCCAAGGCTTCCGATTGGCTGAGTTTAAAATCTTCCAGTGTCGCCACTAACCAATCTTCTAATTCAGGTTGGCGCATAATTGCATCCTTTAAAGAAAAAATCCGACTACATTCTATTATTGAAAAGCTTTGCCTGAAAAAATGCGCACACCACGCCAGCTGTAGCGCCAAAAAAATGCGACTCAAATGATACGCGCGGATCACCAGGCAAAACGCCAAACAACATACCGCCGTATAAAAACACCACTAATAGTCCGATCACAATATTGATAAATTTTCGGTCATACCAAGCAGTGGCGATACACAGGCTCCACAGACCGAAGATCCAACCGCTCGCTCCTATATGCAGAGCGTTGCGTGCAAACAACCACACCAACAAGCCAGTGAGCACAATAATAAAAGCGCTGCTCCATAGATAGCGCTTTAGCGAATGCACAAACAAGAGCGCACTAAAAATAATCAAGCCAACAAGATTACTTAACAAATGTCCAATATCACCATGTAAAAATGGCGCAGCGACGATACCCCAGAGCGAATCAAGTTGACGCGGATGTATTCCGTATTGATAAAGAGATCCATTGGTAAATAGGTTGGCGATATGAACCCCAATCATCAGGGTACATATCGCCACCAACCATTTAATTTTACGTGCGAGCATAAAATGCTACTGGGATGCATCAGGCTTTACAGCATCAGCATTCACTGATACTGGCTTAGCTCGTTTGGAAAACAACTCCGCCTCCAATTGTTTGAGCTGTTGTGATACCTGCTCAATTTTTTCGTGGTTGCGCAAATCAATGTCCAATTTTTTATCCATATTGCGCACCAAAGGAACCAGCGAGCTTTCCAATGTATCGGCAAGCACACGCAGAACCTTATCCAACCCTGGCAACGGCTGGTTAATCACTTCCACTGTGGGTGCAACCGGTGCAAGTGAATGCTCCAATTTATTTGCCGAGGCGGTGATTGCGGCAATCAACTCGCGATTAGCAGCGCTATTTTTTGTTACGGCTGGTTTACTCGTTGCCGCTGTGAGTTTATTAATGCCCTCGACCATATCGGCAAGCTGCACCACCACTTTTGCGCCTGTATCCGCAGAGTCGCCACCCATGACTTTATTGCGCAAGAAATCTTTTTTGATCTGCTCCCAGCGAATACGTTGTTCTTCCGTCATGTTACCGCGCAATTCGGCAAGCTTCAGTAAATTACTCTCGGCACCGGTCGTTAGCATTTGCGCTTCACCCAAATAATGGTCAGCGATCATTTGCATTAACTCCGCCTCATTCATTACCGATGAAACTTTTTCAGCCATTTTATTCATATTGCGATAACTGCCTTGCAATTTAAACGATGGCTCCAGGCGGTATTTATCATCTTGCGCGGCAGACGCGATGTATTGTTGGTTAATGCGTAAAACTACTTGCTGAATCGCAAATAATTTTTTCATTACGCCAACAATTTCATTTACTTCGGCACCGGAATATTGGTGACTCAAATCCGTAGTTGCTACTTCTTCGCCTTTAGCCATGGCGACAAATTTATAAACGTCTTGCATATCACGCAGTGCGAGAGGTGCAAGGACGGCGTTGGAGGTGAGAGCATTTTCGATATAACTCAATGCAAACTGCTCTTCCATGCCACCGAGAATATCGCCGAGATTATAAATGTCTGCGCGGTTAGCGAGCATGTCCGGCACCTTAAAAGCCTCACCGGATTCGGTGTAAGGGTTTCCAGCCATACACACGCAGAATTTTTTACCACGCATGTCGTAGGTTTTGGTTTTGCCTTGCCATACACCTTCAATACGGCGTGTGCCATCACACAGAGAAATAAATTTTTGTAAAAATTCAGCATTGGTGTGTTGGATATCGTCAAGATACAACATGACATTGTTACCCATCTCCAATGCCAGATTGAGTTTGACCAATTCCTGTTTTGCAGTGGCGTTAGGTGCGCGCTCGGGGTCCAGCGATAACACATCGTGACCGAGTGATGGGCAATTGATTTTCATAAAAATCAAACCCAAGCGGTTCGCCACGTATTCCATCAATGTGGTTTTTCCGTATCCCGGTGGCGAGATCATCATCAACATACCCATTAAATCGGTACGTTTTGTGGCCCCGAGCGAACCCATTTGTTTTGCGAGGTTATCGCCAATAATCGGTAAGTAAGATTCATTGATTAAACGGTTGCGCACAAACGAGCTTAATGGTTTAGCCTTGAATTCATTCAAGCGCAAACTGTAACGCTCCTGCTCGACGATTTGCTGACGAACCTGCAGATAACGCTGGTATTGCGGAACAACCACAAGGCGATGATGCGCAAGACGCAGCACAAATGAATCCAACGAAAAGGAGAGTGTTCGATTTTGAATAAGTGGATGATCGCCCATTAAACCGCTAATGCGCAGCTCAACTTCCACTTCCGTAAAACGGCGATCCAGGCGTTGGTCAGTTTTTAAGAGGGCAACCGCTTCAGGAATATAGCGCGCAAGCGCTTCTTGCTGCTTATCTTTAACCATTGCCTGCAACCAAGCGCTCGTCAGATTCCAACGATCTGCTGGCCAGCCCTGCATTTTCGCAGCAACGTCTTGATAGTGGCGCCAGGTTTCGTCATCTAATGACTGTTTGAATAACTCGACCAGTTGTACGGCGTATTTGCTGGTAATAAATTCCACGCGCTCCCGCGCCAGTTCTTCCACCAGGTATTCTGCTGCGCGGCGAATATCCAAATCACTCGCGGCGATGGGATGGCGTTGGATAAATTCTGCAAACGTTTCGATAACCTCTTCGACCAATATTTCCAGCGCATCCATACTGGCGAATAAACGCTGCATATGTTTGGCCGAGACAGCACGGTCTTTCCAGGTTTCAAACGAAAGCGATGATCCTTGGGATTTGGATTTGATCGCAAACTCTTTCAGGTTGGCCCAAAAGACCTGCGCCAAGCCGCGCGATAGCGGATCAAATTTCAATAAATCAGCGCGATCCAGCGCGGGAATTAATTCTTTGAGAATTAAAACGGCATCCTGATCGTGAATCCCTTTTTGATAAGCTTCTTTGTAGCGTGGCGCAGAAAATTCACGCACTATCTTGCCGAGTTTTTCATCATCTACAAGCGCTTCGCGTAACAGGTCACAGCTGAGGCCTGTAGATTGGTGGTCTGCTGCGTCCAATATTAAAGCGGCCAGATATTCCGCGCGATAGACCTGCGCAGTTTCTGACTCCTGTGCCATGCTCCAATAATCTTTCAGCTGCAACAGCTCACTGTTCTCCACTGCCGCATAATAATTGGTGCCGGTCAGATGAAAATTTAACTCGCCCTCGCGCGGGATAATGGTTAGATCCAGCTCTTGGGTATTCACACTGAATTTATGGCGCGGGCCGAGCTTGATGACATTACCGCCCTCTTCAAAAATATCGGTTTTATCGCGCAGTGCACGCAGCGCTTGCCCGCGAATCGCTTTAAAGCGCGCATCTATATCATCGGCTTTTACGGCACTGTCCAGGGCTTTTAATTGCGCGAGCAGATCGCCAATTTTTAATACCAATGCGTCTGAGGCAAAATAGGTATTCAGCTCTTCGGCTTTGGTAATGCTAAGCGAGCGTTTTTCAATACTGGCAAGGATACGTGCTGCGGCATCGGTAATACTCTGAGCTTTTTTCTGCCGTTCATCTAACAGGCGCTGTTTGTGCTCCTGAAAGCTTTCATAAATTTCTTCGCGCTTAGCCATAATGTCAGCGAGAAACTGATCGTACTCGCTGAACTGCCCTTCCAGCTCTTCTAATCGCACCAGTGATTTGGATAACTGCTCGTCACATTTTTCCGGTGTGGTCGACAAGCCTAATGCATGAGAAATGCTTTGCGAAAACAATTTGAATTGCGCACCAAATTGCGCAACGGCTTCCGCCGATCCGAAATTCTTTTGTTTGTGTTTAGCGTTAGCGCGGCTTTGATTGAGCTTGGCGTAGACTTCTGAAATGGCATCCACAATCCGCGTGCGCAAAGTGGCATCATCCACTTTAAGTGTGCCCATTAATTCGGACAGTAAATCCAAGCCAGTCGCGGTTTTCTCGATGACGTCAATAATAGGCGTAATGGCCGCATTGGTTTCGGCTTTATCAACCTGCGCATTCAAGTCATCCAGCTTGGTCAGATAAGGCGTGAGCGCTTTCTCATCGGCAAGATAGGTAACCGTTTCTTCACTGAGTTTGGTGTTTGCTTCCATGAGCTGCTGATCAAGCACAGCAATGCGCGCCTGATCGATATAACGCAATTCTTTAATGGTGGCGAGCTGACCACGCTGTTTACGCACGCGGCTGAGTGCATCCACATATTCCTCGGCCGTTTCCCAATTTTCGGGGCGCAGTGATTGCAGAATTGCTGCGTGCTCTTGCTCTGCATCCTGCATGGCTTTGGCAGATTGCTGGCGAATGGATTCGACTTTTTCAAATTCGTCGATCACTAATTCTGCGGTAGAGGAAATCTCTTTTAATAAGCTGGCAATCGCCTGGGTTTCATTTTCATTGAGCCAATAGTAGGTATCAAACACTTTTTTAGCGGACAGACTCAACTCTTCGTACAAACGCACACTGACGGACTGATTACTGATAACGCGAGTGATGCTGTAAAAATCAGATATGCCGCGCACTAATTCGTTGTTGCCAATGCGTCCATAAAAATTCTGCCGCGCCGGCGCCTTACTCGCAAACTCCGCGCTCACATAAGGAGTTTCCCACAATTGCATAGGGTGAACGCGGGTTGGTTCTGACTCAGCCGAAAAAATAACAATTTCGCCGTTGTCCGCCAGTGCATAACCGCTACCGTAAATCGGGTTTTGTAATTTCTTTTCAATCAAATTGTATGCGAGCAGTGAGACTACTCCCGCTGCGGGCTCATAGAATACGTAGAGCACATCCTCACCATTGGGTGAGCGAATCATTCGCTTAAAGCGGAAGGCGCTATTATCTTCCTCAAAGGTTTTGTATTCACCGGTATTGAGGTAGTAGCCACCCGGAAAAATAATGCCGTGATTTTCCGGCAGCTGAACGCAGGATTGGCCAATTTTGTCGATGCGCAATACCGTTTGCATCAGTGTATTAAAAATCAGGTGGCGCCACTGGTCTTCACGGTAGGGGCGAATTTTTAGCAGAATTAAATTGCCGACTGATGCGTAAAATACACTGGCGTCATCGAGCGATTGGGTTTTATCTTCTACGGTTTCGCGATAGATACCCAAACCGTCTTCGGTATTATTTTCGACTTTGATGGTCAGGTCGCCACCAACGGTTTCAACGAAAACCTTATCCAAAATATTTAAATGTGGATGGCGGCCATGCACTGCATCCTCACGGGTTGCAGCTATCCATTCGAAATCAAATGCGGGCGGCAATTGAATATCGCGCTCGCCGCGATTATCAATGTATTTCAGGGTTTTCCCATCGGGTGAAATTGACCAGCGAAACACGCGCAAGTCATCCAGCCGCTCGCCTATTTGAAATCCGGCGAGCAGTTTGCCATTGTTTACGGCAAGCTCAACCAAACGTGTATCTTTGTAGTAGCGGTAGAGCTCATCAAAATCATTAACGAAACTTTGTTCCGCAAGAAAAGTGCCGGCAAGAGCAACTGACTCCAACTCAACGCCTGAGTCGGTTATTTTTTTGGTAAACAGCGAAAAGACATGTTCAACTTTGGTTTCTTTTTTCAGACCAATGAAGACGTTGTACCCAAACAGCAGGTGATCACCCACCTGAACTATATCGCGCGGGATGCAATTATTTTCCGTGCGCACACGCACACGGGCAATCACATTCATGGCGGAGCTACCGAACTCAGCCAGACGCGCGTCATTTAATTCACGCACCTTGGCGTTAAGGCTTTGTCCTTGATCCAACAAGCGCTTGCGAATTATTTCGTAAGCGCCACCTTCGGCAACGGCAGTATCAACAATATTTTCAGCGGCCTGCGCTACATCATTGGCTTGCGACATGGATTGTTCCTTTTTATTGAGCGTCAACAGAACCCCCTCTCACCCCCTCCCCCTCTTCGAGGGGGAGGGGGTAGACTTTAAAGAGTTAATTAACCAACTACTTCCACGTCTTCCGCTTTTTCTTTAGCGGGCGCTGTTGCTACCGGTGCTTTATTGACAAATCTATCCAGCACCGCTTGAATCACACCGCTTTTACTCGCAAGACCATCGATTGCTTTACCGATCGATAATGACTTGGCAAAGTTATCGAAGAATTGCGCTTCACCACCAACGATATCAATGTGGGCTTTCTGCAGTGCGATTGCCAAAATTTCGGCATTTTCTTTCGCGATTTCCTTACCCGCTGCAATACCCGCGAGTGTTTCTTTCAAGGCGGTTTCCAAGCCCATACGGAACTCTTCATGTTCACGCGCTTTATCACTCATCGCATTCATGGCTTCGAATTTCTCAACCAAACCATCTGCTTCAGCTTTAAATTGTTCGCGAGTTACATCCGCACTCGCCAAACCAATTTCTTTGGTTGCACCCGCTTCCGATGTACCTTTGGACGCAATCACCTCTGCCTCTGCAGCACCTTTCGCGGTAATCACTTCAGCTTCAGCTTTACCTGCGTCAGCTTGCGCTGCACCTTTGGCGCGAATTACGCTAGCCTCGGCAATACCTTCTTTCTCCAAAGCACCTGCTTTCGCTTCTTGCACTTTCGCATCGGCAAGGCCGGGAGCTGCGCGTTCAGCCTGAATACCTTCCGCCAATTTTTTCATAGCTTCCGCTTCTTTGGAGGAAGCTTCCAGCTTGGCTTGAGCCATGGTCATAATTTCTGATGCTTTGTGCTTGGCTGACAACTCTTCCGCTTCTGCCGCTTTAACTTGCTTCACTTTGATTTCTTCAGCAGTAGCTTCGGCAGCCAATACTTGTACTTGTTTTTTGCGATCCGCATCGGACACTTCACGCACTTCCTTAATACGCTCTTCTTCGATAGCAACGGTTTTATCCACTACCACGCGCTCGCGAATGACGTTGGCGATTTCTTTCTTCTGCACTTCAATCGCTTTCTCAGCTTCAATGGTTTGCAACTCTACTTCGCGTTTACGCGATACAATTTCCAGATCACGCGCACGGGTTACCTTCTCTTCTTCAATCGCGACTGCACGCAAGCGGTTTTGCGCAGCGACATCAATTTCACGCTGCTGGTTTTCAGTTTGTACAGCGAGGTCTTGCGCTACCTGAATCGCAGTTTGCTCGTATTTGCGACGCTCTTCTTCCTGAACCTTTTTGGTTTCCGCTTCTTCACGGGCTTGAATAGTGGCTATCTCACGTTTTTGGCGCGCTTCCGCATCTGCCTGTTGACGTTCAAGGGCCAGCATAGCTTCGGTGGTTTCTACGTTTTTCTTTTTGATGGCCAGTTCTTCGTCACGTTCCAGGATGTTGGTACGAACATTTTGCGCAGCGGTCAATTCGGTAATCTTTTTGATACCTTCAGCATCGAGGATATTGTTTGGATCAAGCGAGGATTTTGGCGTTTGCTCGATATAATCGATAGCCACGTCCTCCAGCACATAACCATTGAGATCATCGCCAATGACTTCGATAATTTTTTCGCGGAACTCCAAGCGGTTTTCAAACAGCTGGATAAATTCAATTTGCTTACCGACGGTTTTTAATGCCTCAGAAAATTTTGCAGCAAAAAGCAGATCAACCGCTTCTTTATCAGACGCACGCTCAGCACCAATCGCTTTGGCAACACGCAGCACATCTTGCGGGGTTTCGTTAACGCGCAAATAGAAAGCGACCGTAATGTCAGCGCGCAGGTTATCTTTACAGATCAACCCATCGCGCCCGCGACGATCTACCTCCAGGGTAATGAGCGAGATATTCATCAATTCTTTTTTGTGGATAATCGGCCACACCAAGGCACCGGTAAAATGCACTTTGGGTGTTGCACTCATGTCATTCACGATCAGTGCCGTGCCTTGCGCCACTTTGTAATAGAAGGCATTAAACAAACCCGCCAAACCCAGCAGGACAATAAATACAATTCCAATCACAGTCAGAACCGGTGTGGCCATTGCAGCTTCAAACATTGCGCTTACTCCTTTTACCCAAGTAGATTTTTAACTCATTATTCGCTGGTTTTACCCAGAAATTCTTCTTCTGACACAACGCGATAAACATGCTGCTCCGCTAGATACTCCAGCAAAACTACCCTATCACCGCGTATAAATTGTTTTTCGCCGAAGGCGCGCACCTTAACAATCAAACCTGCACCGCCATCATCAAAGTTTGCCTCACCTGAGTGCCCATCCACCTTGGATGAGCGCACAATCGCCACCTGCCCGAGTATTTTCTTTTCCACATATTGCTCGGTTTTTGCAAAAAATTTTCGCAGCGGTTTAATCAGCTGAGCCGTTACTAAAACCGCCAAATAGAGCGAAAAAACAATAATCGGTATACCGACAATAAACCGCACCCAGTTGTAGCCAAGCAAAGCCAACTCGAAGTAGCTCAGGTAGTAACTGATAAACCAACCGACCAAGGCAATAAAGGTAACGATAATCGTAACCGGCACACCATTTAGCCCGAGGCGCAATAGTATTCCAGCGAAGGTTTCAGCAAAGGTGTGCTCTGCGTGGGCATGTACCTGTCCGTCAACATCTGGCAGATCTATGTCCAGTACTTCAATATCCACCAAGCCTATTGCAGCACATAGCCAATAAAGCACAGCGACACCTAGAAAAAAGGTGAAGAACACCGTGGGAAAGCTGACGATGGTTAACAGAAATTCATTCATTCCTTAAAGGCCTGGCTGAAGTGAGTGAGAAAAGCCCCGAGCTTACTCGGGAGCTTTTTTGCTTTTAATGCGCGCCAAGATATCATCTGCTGATGAACCATTGGTGCCAATACCAGCGGCCTCGAGTTTTGACTTCAATGACTCATCACCCGTGGTTTGCGCCATTTCACTTGCCGCTTTAATCTGTGCATCTTTTAACGCTTGACGCTCTTTAATGCGCTCCAGGGACTCCATAGCAGTGCGCATTTTGGAATCGGAACCGCTGTGGCGCTCTGCTACAGCCACCTGCGCCTTGAGCACATTTTCCGTCGCCTTAACGGTATCCACTTGTTGCTTCAGGCGTTTAATATTTTTTTCTGCAACATTAATCGCTGCACGCAATTTTTCTACGCTTTGCGCAAAATTTTGCGCGGACTCTTGCTCCATCGCCAGACTATTTTCAAAGCCAGCAATGTGCTCAGCGACTTCATGTGCGAGCTTTTCATCGCCTTTTTCCAAGGCTTTGATTGCATAACCTTCGTGCTCTTCAATCGATTTTTGCAGTTGTTTACATTTTTCTTCAGCGAGCTTTTGGCGCGCCATGATTTCAGCAAGGCTGTCTTTGGAACGTTTCAATTCTTCGCCTGCATCGCGCACCTC
>NZ_JBRFPI010000094.1:11575-12975 GCF_053579595.1 Cellvibrio sp. | reverse complement strand
CAAGCTTCTAATACTAAAAACGCCCTCCAGGTAACTGCAGGGCGTTTTTTTATGCGAAATTTTACTTCGGATACGACTTTTCAATTTTCAGCTCTTACAACCATATTTTTATTGATCTTTGTCTGCATGAATAAACCCCATAGCTTACGCAAAGACTTTAATGCGTTTTAATAGTGCTATTGATCTATAATTGGTCAAATTTTTCCGAGCTAATGTATATGACTCAAAAAGATAAGCTTGTTATTTTCGATACTACTTTGCGTGACGGAGAGCAAAGCCCCGGTGCATCTATGACCCGCGATGAGAAAGTGCGTATCGCAAAGATGCTGGAAAAAATGCATGTTGATGTTATTGAAGCAGGTTTTGCAATTGCGAGCCAAGGAGATTTTGAGTCGGTTCGTGCTGTGGCTGAAGTTATTAAAGATTCAACTGTGTGCAGTTTGGCGCGTGCGATAAAGGGCGATATTGAGCGCGCTGGCGAAGCAATAAAACCTGCAAACTCTGGCCGTATCCACACTTTTATTGCAACGTCACCGATTCATATGAAATACAAGCTGCAAATGGAGCCTCCCAAAGTATTAGAGCAGGCGGTGGCGGCGATTAAATTAGCACGGCAATTTACCGATGATGTTGAGTTCTCCCTCGAAGATGCTAGCCGTTCAGAATTCGATTTTATGTGTCGCATTATTGAGTCGGTAATTGATGCGGGCGCTCGCACAATCAATATACCGGACACTGTTGGCTACGGTGAACCAGGTGAATACGGATTGTTGTTTCGCCGTTTGATTGAGGCAATTCCCAACTCAGATAAGGCTATTTTTTCTACCCACTGCCATAACGATCTCGGTCTTGCCGTTGCCAATTCACTATCTGCCGTTATGCACGGTGCGCGACAAGTTGAATGCACGATAAATGGTCTGGGTGAGCGCGCTGGCAACGCAGCGCTTGAAGAAATTGTGATGGCGGTTAAAACGCGCAAGGATTTAATGCCCGTTGAAACCCGTATCGATATCAGCCACATAGTGCCGACCTCCCGTTTGGTTTCCAGTATTACCGGCTTTCCTGTTCAGCCCAATAAAGCCATTGTTGGCGCTAATGCCTTTGCACATGAATCGGGCATTCATCAGGATGGTATTTTAAAACATCGTGAAACTTATGAAATCATGCGTGCAGAAGATGTGGGCTGGAATACAAATAAGCTGGTGCTGGGAAAACATTCCGGGCGTGCGGCGGTAAAAGCGCGTTTTGAAGCACTGGGGATTAGCTTTGCCGACATTGATGCACTCAATGCTGCGTTCGTAAAATTCAAAGATCTTGCCGATAAAAAGCATGAAATTTTTGATGAAGATTTGCAGGCGCTGGTCAGCGACACACAAGCACATGCCTTAGTTGTTTTATAT
>NZ_JBRFPI010000094.1:0-11565 GCF_053579595.1 Cellvibrio sp. | reverse complement strand
TGTTCCAGAAATTCATCGATTCCGAGATAAAGCGCTGGACAGCGACGATCAAGCACATATCTTGGTAGATGTTTATGAATTAGGTGAGATGGAGTTGGTTTGTAAAACAGGCCAGAGCCCTCGCGCGAAAGTGGAATTAAAAATTCGTGGTAAATCTGTCAGTGCGCATGCTATAGGTTCTGGTCCAGTTGACGCTACATTTAAAGCGATAGAGAGTTTGGTAAATAGTGGCTCGCATTTACAGCTTTATTCAGTCAATGCTATTACCCAGGGAACTGATTCACTTGGTGATGTCACTGTACGCTTGGAACATGATGGTCAAATTGTTAACGGTGTTGGTGCTGATACTGATATTGTTACTGCATCGGCAAAGGCGTATTTGCACGCACTTAATTTGTTAAGCGCTCATGCCGCCAAAGCCCATCCACAACGCGACGGAATCTGATCTGGTTATGAATGAATTGCAGCGGCAAGCCTATTTATCGGTGCTCGGCATAGAAAATTATGCCCCGCGCAGGCTCTTGCCGTCTGCCCCTGTTTCAGTTGCTTGTGTGCTACCAGTGTTTGATATTCCTGTTACTGAAGCTCCTGTGTCTTTGGGGGCTATAGCAATAGAAACTCAGATCGAAAGTAACTCGTCTGCACCGCAGGTATTAACGGCGATTGCCGATTTGGGTGAGCAAAAAAGAACACCTCTCGCAATCAATGCTGCATTGATTCTGCAGCAATTGGAAGAAAAAAAAGCGCCGGTTGTACAACCTTTTTCACTGAGTGTTTATCGCCCCCAGCCTGGTTTTTTAATTATCGATTCACGTAACACCAAGCTGGCATTGCCTACTGAGGTTCTACTTAATAATCTTTTACGTGTGCATCTAAAGGCAGTACAGCCTGCGCTTGGCGAAGAGGTCTTGCGTTGGCCGATGATTGAGAACCGGTTTGTATCGCGCACTGAAGATGATGCGCGCAATGAGTTGCAGACTTGGCTTGCGGTAGAAAATGAATTGCGCCCTATTCATAGTCTGTGGTTGATGGGCGAAAGTGCTGCGCGCTATTGGTTGGACGCAGGTAGCGAGTGGGCGGCAATATGCTGGACAATGCAAACTATTAAGGATGTGTCATTGCAAGCACTGATCTTGCCGAGCCTTAATCAGCTGCTGCAAAACCCTACACAAAAATCCAGATTATGGGCTTGTCTGCCGTAATTTTGTTTTTACACCGAAATTAAAACAATGACCGAAGAACTTTCTCTCGCGTGCGAAACCTACACTGGCTTGGTATTGCGATTCCGTTTAATCACGGCGGAGGATATTCCGCACGTAATGGCGCTTGAGCGTATCGCCCATTCTCACCCTTGGCGACAATCCAGTTTTGAAGACTGCTTAAACGGTCGGCAAAAATGTTGGTTGGCAGAACATAAGGGAATTTTGGTGGGGTATGTGGTCGTTACCCATGGTGGCGGCGATGCTGAGTTGCTGAATATTTCAGTTGCACCGGCTTATCAGCGCAAAGGAATAGGTCAGTGCTTATTGGCTCATGCTGTGAATTGCGTTAAGGCAAAAGCGGATATGTTGTTTTTGGAGGTGCGTATGTCTAATCGCAAGGCGATTGCACTTTATGAAAGAGAGGATTTTTTCGAAGTTGGTCAGCGCAAAAATTATTATCCTACTGTTAATGGCCATGAAGATGCACTCTTGATGGCGCGACAGCTTTTGTAACAATATTCTCGGAATTTATTGCTTTACCGGACGCTTGTGAAGTTTGCGTTGTAGTGTGCGGCGATGCATGCCCAGTGCCCTTGCTGTTGCGGAAATGTTGCCATGATTTTCCTGCAGTATTTTTTGAATGTGCTCCCACTCCAATCGGTCAATTGAGAGCGGTGTATAAGTTGGCTCAATAGCGGATTGCTGTTTTTGCTCACCAAACGCGGCAAGGATTTCATCGGCATCTGCGGGCTTGCATAAATAATTTACTGCACCTAATTTTACCGCTTCGACGGCGGTTGAAATGCTCGAATACCCGGTCAGCATTACTATCGCCAGTTCCGGTTGACGCAATTTTAATTCGCGTATTAGTTGCAGGCCTGAATCACTGCCCAATTTCAAATCGACAATTGCCCGTTCAAAATCAACACTGCTCGCTAGTTGTAGCGCCTGGGCTGCATTGCTTGTTGATATTGTTGAAAAACCGCGTCTTTGCAGTACGCGCTCAAGCATGCCCGCCAGGGTTTGGTCATCATCTACAATTAAAAAATCCGTGGTCGTTGCGCTCATATTGCGAGTGGCTCTGTCAGTGATACAAGTGTGATAGGTAATTCGAGACGTGTGATAGTGCCACGCGGTACGCGATTATGGAGCGATACAGTTCCGCCGTAGCGATTAATCGTAGCCTGTGTCAACAGCAAACCAATTCCGAGCCCTTTGGTTTTGGTGGAGATAAACGATTTACCCAAATGAGCAGTCACTTCGTTCGCAACTCCCGTTCCACTGTCTTTAATTGTCCATTGCATATGTTGTGCATTCCAATTGATATCAATTTCTATATTCTGCGGGCTGGCATCAGCGGCATTGTTTAATAAGTTAATAATTGCCTGCGCAATAGTTGGATGGAATTGCACAATCATTTTTGCTTGATTAGGTGCAATATTAATTGTAGATATGACATCGGGGCGCATAATTTTCCAGCGCTCGATTAGGGTATTACAGTAGTTGCTGATATTGTCGCTGGGTAATTGCCCGTCTTTGGTTTGCTCGGCAGTGGCAACCAATTCGCGCAAGGTGTTGGCACACTGGTTGACCTGTTCCTGCAATAATTGCAAATCTTTTTGCAGCGGATCAACGTTTTTGTATTCGGTGCGCAACTCACTCAGCAAGAGTTTCATTGTCGATAAAGGCGTGCCCAGTTCATGGGCAGTTCCCGCCGCAAGTGTAGCTACAGCCATTACTTGTTCATCGCGCAACTGGTCTTCACGCCAGCGATTTAATTGTGCTTCTTGTGCGCGCAGGTCGCGCGCCATTTTCACAATAAAGTAAGTAATCAGACAGGCGCTGATAAAAAAATTCAGCCACATACCGAGCACATGCAAATTGATTGAGTGGTCAGCTTGGTGGTGATGGGGTGAGAGGATGGGCAAGGGGATGTGGAAAAATAATAGCAGCGAATAACTCATAACACTTAAACCCGCAATGGCGAGTGTATAGCGGCCACTTAAGGTTGCTGCACAAATACAAATAGGCACTAAAAAATAGGAAACAAATGGATTGTTGGCGCCTCCGCTAAAGTAAAACACCGCACTTAAACAGGCTAAATCTACCAGTAGCTGGATAAAAAACTCCATCTGAGTAACGGCTAATGGTTTGCGCAAACGCACAAACGTGAGCAGGTTGACACTCGTCAGAATAACCAGTGCAGTTAGAATTTCAGTGAATGGTAGATTGACAGTACCATCCCACAAAAAGACAACGGCGGCGATACCGAGGCAAATCAAAATCAAGGTGCGGATAATCACCCAATAACCCAAATGCTGCGCGTGGCCAGCCAGGGTGAAGGGCGCATTGATCATAGTCTTGTGAGGCATTGGAGACCGTGCAATAGGTGAGTAGATGAAATGGATTATAGCGAACTGATGCTACGCCAACTGCTTTAGCGCGAAATCGGGGGTGCGACACTTTGTCGCGCTCCACTCTGCCCAAAGCGGAGCCGCGTATGGGGACTGGTGTATACTGCACGCCATTTTTTGATCGCCTTTTCTTGGTCACAGCAACCGGCAGCGTTTATGACAACCCCCTTACCAGCAACCCTTACCGAAGGACGGGTCTCTGAACAGCTAAAAACCTTGGCATTACCTCTGGTTTGGGGTTTGATGGCGACCATGTCGCTCAATGCGATAGAAACCTTTTTCATCGCCCAATTGGGGCGCGAACCCCTGGCCGCCCTGAGTTTCACTTTCCCGATTATCATGGTGCTCACCAGTCTGGGTATTGGTCTGGGTGCAGGCACATCATCGGCAGTCGCTCGCGCAATTGGCGAGGGCGATTCCAGCAAGGCGCGGCGGCTTGCTACCGATGCCATGAGCCTCACGTTCATCATCTCGGCGAGCGTGTGCTTATTGGGCTGGCTCACACTTGAACCCCTGTTTCTCGCGCTGGGCGCGACCCCGGATTTGATTCCGCTGATCCGCTCCTACATGGCCATTTGGTATTTCAGTGCGCCCTGTTTGATGGTGCCTATGGTGTGTCTATCGGCGCTGCGGGCGATGGGCATGAGCCAGGTGCAGGGCTATTTGATGGGTGGCGCTGCGCTGCTGAATGTGTTGCTTGATCCTATTTTAATTTTCGGGTTGTTTGGTTTTCCCGCGTTAGGTTTACAAGGTGCTGCGCTAGCCACCTTAATTACTCGCGCGCTAATGCTGATAGTTGCGCTTTATATTTTGCATGCGCGTGTTCACATGCTGGTCAATCCATTTTTGCCCTGGGAAAAACTAAAAAAATCCTGGATGACCATTGTTGAAGTGGGTGTGCCCGCCATGGTCGCCAACGTCATCATTCCGTTTGCGAGTGCGATTGTGGTTGCGATGGTCGCTGCCTATGGTACCGACGCGGTGGCGGCGCTGGGTATTGCCATGCGTATCGAACCCTTGGCGCTGATTGTTTTCTACGCGCTCTCCGGTGTGGTTGGGCCATTTTTCGGGCAAAACTTTGGTGCCGGAAAATTGGAGCGCTTATATGAAGCCCTGCGTGTACTCACGGTTTTTTGTTTGGTTTTTGGAGTGCTATTGGCGGTCGTGCTGGGTTTTCTGGGGGCAGAGATCGCGGGTTTATTTGGCGATCACGCCGAAGTGGTTACCATCACCGCAACCTATCTTATGATTGTGCCGATCAGCTACGGCGCCTATGGTTTGGTGATGGCGGTCAACGCGGCTTTCAATGGTTTGGGGCGCCCCTGGCCAGCGATGATGATATCTGCCGGCCGTGTGCTTTACGTGTATTTGCCGCTGGCTTGGCTTGGACAACATTGGTGGGGCATGGCAGGGCTTTTTGTCGCGACTGCACTCGCCAATCTTTTGCTAGGCCTATGGGCTTGGTTGTGGCTAAGAAAACATATTCGCCAGCAAGCAATTCCTGCTGAGCCATAGCACGCTGAGAATTCTCCGCCAGAGCTTCCCACCAAGGGATAACTCACAGGGTATAATTCCCGCACTTCTTTTGTCCCTTTTTATTTTTCTCTTTTGACGCGATATTTTTATGATTAATTTAACTGCTGAACTCGCCAAGCGTCGCACCTTTGCGATTATTTCCCACCCGGATGCCGGTAAAACCACGGTGACGGAAAAATTATTGCTGTGGGGCAATGCCATTCAATTAGCGGGTTCGGTCAAAGGTAAACGTGGCCCGCATGCCAAATCGGATTGGATGACCATGGAGCAAGAGCGTGGAATTTCCGTGACCTCCTCGGTGATGCAGTTTCCCTACAAGGATCGCATCGTCAATTTGCTTGATACCCCCGGCCACGAAGATTTCTCGGAAGACACTTATCGCACACTTACCGCAGTAGATTCTGTGTTGATGATGATCGACGGCGCGAAAGGTGTAGAGGATCGCACGATTAAATTGATGGAAGTCTGCCGCCTGCGCGACACTCCAATTTTAACCTTCATCAATAAAATGGATCGTGAAAGCCGCGATGCCGTTGAACTACTCGATGAAATTGAAAACGTATTAAAAATTACCGCTGCACCGATCAATTGGCCGTTAGGTAGTGGTAAAGAATTTGTCGGCGTTTACAATTTTTACACCGATGTTATTCACGTTTATCAGCAGGGGATGGGGCACACAATTCCCGACGATATCCAAATCAAAGGCCTTGATAGCGCAGAAGCCACTAAATTGCTCGGTGCCTATGCGCAGGATGTGCGCGACCAAATTGAATTTGTACGCGGCGCAACGAACCAATTTGATTTGGAGGAATACCTCGCTGGCCGTATGACACCGGTATTTTTTGGTACTGCGCTGGGCAACTTTGGTGTGCGTGAAATGCTGGATGGTTTCGTGGAATGGGCTCCGACACCGCGCGCGCGCGCCACTCACGAACGATTGGTTGAACCAGGTGAAGAGAAATTCAGCGGTTTTATTTTTAAGATTCAGGCCAATATGGATCCTAAGCATCGCGACCGCATCGCATTTATGCGCATCTGCTCCGGCACTTATTCGCAAGGCATGAAGATGAAGCATGTGCGTTTGGGCAAAGATGTAAAAATTGCCGATGCCGTGACCTTTATGGCGGGTGACCGCAGTGCAGTTGATGAAGCAATTGCAGGCGATATTATTGGTCTGCACAACCACGGCACTATTCAAATTGGCGATACCTTCACGGAAGGCGAAAGCTTGAAGTTCACCGGTATTCCACACTTTGCACCGGAATTATTCCGCCGTATCCGCCTGAAAGATCCACTTAAAATGAAACAGCTGCAAAAAGGTTTGCAGCAGTTATCGGAAGAGGGCTCAACGCAAGTATTTTTCCCCATCAACAATAACGATATTGTGGTGGGCGCGGTCGGTGTTCTGCAGTTTGAAGTAGTTGCTTATCGCCTGAAGGATGAATATAAAGTAGAAGCGGTTTATGAACCAGTCAATGTCACTACTGCGCGCTGGTGTGACTGCACGGATCCAAAAAAGCTGGAAGAATTTAATCGCAAATGTGCTGAAAATTTGGCCCTGGATGGTGGTGGCCACCTCACCTATCTCGCTCCGTCACGGGTAAATTTATCGCTTACCCAAGAGCGGCATCCAGAAGTGGTCTTCCGCGCAACCCGCGAGCATTAATTCCGATGCTTGTATTTTTTATCACCCTTGTTGTGTTTCTGAGTGTTATAGGGGTACTGCTATGGGTGAAAACCCCGCGCTACCAAATGACCAGGGAAGATCTGGTCGTTCTTTTGCAAAAAGTATTGGTGGGGCAGGCCAGCGAAAACGATTGGGCGATTTTTTTATCCTCGTCGTTTCGCCATTGCCCAGAGCTGGAACCTTTTCGCGATGCCTGCGCAGCGATTGATGAAAAAGAATATCTTGGCCACACGCGCGCTGGCTTTTTACTGAGCGAGAGTGGTTTAACACAAATTCGTTGGATTCTGGTGAAGGTCGAGGCGTTGGACTGCTAAGCTGGATGTTAGCCTCTGTGTGCTCGGTTATACTGAGGACATTACTATCATCAACCAAAACAGGTTTAACCTTGACAGCAGCTTCCGACAATAAGGATCTTATTTGGGATCTGGACGCCTTTAACCAGCGCCAGCGTGCGGTGGATTTTGTTATGGGGTTTGAAAATAAACTCTGTGTCTATTCCAGCTCGGTGGAGCAGCTGTATACAAACTACAATATTTTCTTCCCCAAGGAAGAAGATCGAAAGTTGGTGATTTTGCCGAATCCCTATATGCCGCATGATACCTTCAACGGGATCCCCCCCAATGCCGTTACGCCTACAGGGATGGAAATTATTCCCGGCATTTACCAATCGCGCCCCTGTTTGTTTTTGCGTATTCCCTTTCGCAGTGGAACAGTTAAATATCGCGCGGTACCGCTGCAAATGGGCTTGAATATTGTTCGTCAAAAACTCCCGCCGCATAAACCCTTTCTACCTGTGTTAATGAAGGGAGATTTGCGTGAGTTGGACGCCTCAACTCCTTGCCTGCACTTACATGCCATCCATCTGGATCGTCTGGCAGAGCACTCCACACTGGAGCGCAGTGGAATCCATAAGGTGATAGAGCAACGCTTGCGTCAACTGGGCTAGTAACTTGATTTCATTTGCAATAAAAAAGCCACCGCAGTGGGTGGCTTTTTTATTGCTATCAAGACAGTACAGGTTTTATTTCGGCAGGGTCCAACGCATAGGTACTGTAAACTCAAATCGCGAGCCTGCTATTTCCGCCGGTAAAGCCGGGAAAGGTGCTGAGCGTTTTATAGCTTCAAGCGCTTCTCTATTTAGCATATCAAATTTGCTGGTTTCCAAAATATTGGTGCTGAGAACAGTGCCTTCACGATCGATAACGATAGCAACACGCACACTCCCTTCCTGATCGCGATCCAATGCACGTTGCGGATATTTGGTTTTACCGCGGATTTTTTTGATGGCGTCAGATACATAAAACTGACGAGCCAACAGGCTTTGTGCCGTTAATGCAGGACCGTCTTCTTCCTCTTCTTCCTCCACTTTTGCTGCGGCAACTACAACTGGTTTGGCGGGGGTGCTAGCAACGGCGGCTGCAACAGGTGCAGGTTTTTCAGCTTGCGGCGCAGGAACTGGAATATCCAAGGCAGGTTTTTCCAGGGGGGGAACCTCCAATTTTGGCAGTTCGGTTTTTGCTATCGCTGCCACCTCGACTTTTGCACTTACTGAAGACTTGGATGATGAAGCTGCTGCTGTTTTTACTTCGACTTGAGCACCAGTCCAGGTTTTAACCTCTGCCGTGCGCGCTGTCGCTGGTGATATAGCGTTGAAGCGGCTACGTAAACCTGCATCAACATCGCCCACTTTAAGAAGACTGTCGCGGTAATCGGAAGAGAGTGGAATTTTGCCAATCCAGGTTGATAACAGCATAGAAAAAAAGGCGTTGTCATTAATGTTGCCCAGCAATACTCCATTCACAGCAATATCGACGCCCATGCCGGGATTATTAATAAAGCTGATGAAATCATCTTTTAGAAAACGGCCTTTAAACAAGCCATCAAATTTCACCATATTATCGGCTTGTGCGGTGAGCGCATCCGCTTTGCTATTCACGGCCATGCCCTCAATCCACATGCGGCTAAAGCGGCGAGTCGTTAACCCATCAGGAGCGACTATTTTTAGTTCCATGCGCATCGGCTGGACGTTATTCATAAGAGTATCCGGATCGTTGCTGAGCGATTCAGAATAAAGTGCGCCGATAAACACTTCCCGGCCTAATTCCTGATGGACACCAATACCATTGAGCATGGGTTCAGCGCGAGTGAGTTGGCATAACATTAGAAGCGAGATACAAGTGAGAACTCGGAATAGATGGTTGAAGCGCATAGTCTTACTACTCTCTATCTTTAGGGACTTTGTGGTTTTGGTTTGGTTTATCGTCCAGTGGTGTAGGCTGAATCTTATAGGTTGTACAAGCATATAATATAGAAAAAAAGCGTCAGAGCGTACCTCAGAGATAATTTGACTATAGTTGTTATATAAATTTTCGGTAGTATCATTCCTATCCGAGGAGTTTTCCGGCAGGATTAGTCACTCTGGTTTGATTCGCAGTGAATTAATGATAAAAAACATATATACGTACGGGTAGATGATGGAAACGAAACCTCTGCACAAGGTACCGCGAGATACACTCGATCACTTATTGTCGGGTATCCCCTTCTTTAAAGCAGTAAGGCAGCAGGATCTGAAACAGTTTGAGTTGTTGCTGCAAGCGTCGCGGGTTGTCTCTTACCAACCTGGCGAAATTGTTTTGCAAAAAGGTGACACGGGTAATTGGCTCTATTTCTTGCTTAAAGGTAAATTGGCAGTTTATGTCGATCAGGCGTTACAAGGCGATCTTGTTAATTATGTTACGCCAGGCGAAGTGTTCGGTGATTTGGCACAGCTAATGGGGCAGGCGCGAACGGCAACTGTGATTGCTGATGCTGCAGCAAAAGAGTCTATGGTACTGGCGTTGGATTTTAATGTGTTTGGCCCATTAAATTCAGTGAGCCCAATATCCCGGCAAACCAAACTTTCCTACTATCGCAATACTGCGCACAACTTGCGATGGAAGCTGGAAGTTTACCGATCCCAGCATTTACAGCATGAGTTGGCCAATAAACATCGGCA
The DNA here is from genome assembly GCF_053579595.1 of Cellvibrio sp. Taxonomy (NCBI): domain Bacteria; kingdom Pseudomonadati; phylum Pseudomonadota; class Gammaproteobacteria; order Cellvibrionales; family Cellvibrionaceae; genus Cellvibrio; species Cellvibrio sp. The sequence continues at coordinate 1,731 of NZ_JBRFPI010000094.1, read as the reverse complement.
AATAAAGCTGTATCTTGGCCCTAAAGATACGCATGAAGAGTTGGTGTCACTGAACGAGCAATCCCAGGCATTGGCGTTATTGCTGTTAGAGTGGAATAAAGAATTCGGTGTATTGTCTGCTGACACGCTTAAACAAAACCAGCATATCGTTGAACGTGAGTCCTAGGCGTATTGATTGATCGCCCCCCGCCCTTGAGGCAAGAGTTTTTTCTACTGCTACACTTACCAAAATAACATTCCAATAATTAGTGTAGTAGCGGCAATGAAATTTGAAGAGCTAAAACTCACCTATGGCTACCCGTTACAGTTGCAAACTGCCACCTTGGCTGGGCAACCGGAGCGCTTTTCCTGTCGATTAATTGGTTGTTTGCCTGGGCGCAGTATTCTGCTGTCAGTGCCCAAGCAGGCAGGTAAGCTGATTAAGTTCAGGGCGGGGCAAAAAATTGTAGTCCGCTTAATGATCGATAATGGGATTGGTATTTTTGCCGGTATTGTTGAGAGCCAAACACAAGATCCCTATCCCATATTACATCTCAGTTATCCTGAAACAGTGACCTTCAAAGGCATTCGTGGTGCAACACGCGTTGCCGTTCGCGAAAAAATTGAAGTCACCAATGTCAGTGTGGAAAGTAAAATTAAAGCCTCTGGATTTATTTCAGACATGAGTATCAGCGGCACCCGGATAGAGTTGAGCGAGGATATTGCTGAAATTGGTGATACCCTTGAGCTTAGGGCACAGGTAGATATTCGCGATGTTAAAAGAGACCTGATACTAACGGGAGTGATTCGCTCGCGTGTTGATCCGACAGATAATCTCGGTGAAGGAGTATTGGTAAGCTACGGATTGGAGTTTACAAGTCAAACTGATGAGCATCGATTGGTAATGTACGCCTATGTATTTAACCAAATCGCATTGCAGGAAAACTCAACCCCATAAATGTTGTTTGAGCATCCCCAATAAAAAAGGCACCCGAAGGTGCCTTTTTTATTGGGGTGATAGCAATTAAGCAGCGGCTACAGGAGCAGCAGCTTTTGGCTTGCGACCACGCTTAGCTGGTGCAGCACCGGCTGGCTTTTTAGCAACAACTTTTTTCGCGGCTGGTTTTTTGGCAGCAACAGCTTTCTTGGCAACTGGCTTTTTAGCTACAGCTTTTTTCACGGCTGGTTTCTTAGCTACTGCTTTTTTAGCTACTGGTTTTTTGGCAACTACAGCTTTCTTGGCGGCTGGTTTCTTAGCTGCAACTTTAGCTTTAGCTGCAGTTTTCTTGGCTGCAGCTTTAGCTTTAGCGGCGGCTTTCTTGGCGGCAACTTTAGCTTTAGCGGCGGCTTTCTTGGCAGCGGCTTTATTTTTCAGGGCTGCTTTCTTGGCAGCAGCTTTTGCTTTAACAGCTTGCTTCTTCGCAGCTATTTTCGCTTTAGCAGCAGCTTTCTTGGCAGCTAACTTGGCTTTAGCAGCAGCCTTTTTCTCTGCAACTTTACTTTTTGCAGCGGCTTTCTTAGCTGATGCTTTCAAGCGCTTGGCAACAGCAGCTTCTGCTTTTGCAACTGCTTTGTCATGAGCGGAAGCAAGTTTGGCAGCAGCTTTTGCAGCGGCAGCTTCTTTCTTGGCAGAGGCAACAGCAGCTTTAGCAGCAGCAGCATCTTTCTTGGCAGCAGCCACAGCAGCTTTAGCTGCAGAAACTTGTTTAGCTGAGCCTGGGGTTTTCTTTTTGGCAGCAGCGGCCAATTTGC
>NZ_JBRFPI010000093.1:0-13018 GCF_053579595.1 Cellvibrio sp. | reverse complement strand
AAGGGGGCGCAGGTTTGAATCAGCATTCCATCGATGTTGTCATTGACATAGGTGGGCAGGGGAAACTGGCGGGTCAGTATGACGGTGCCTTTCGCGGAGTTGTAGAGCAGTATGGTTGAGCCATTGCCCCGGTCATAGGCCTCCCGATGTTGTTGTTCCCAATCGCCATTGGGTTTTTGATATTCAAATGAATATTTGTTCAAGGTGTACCAGTTATTTGAAAGAAGGGTTTTGCTGATATTTCTGATTTTGTCGGTCATAGGGGCTAGGGTCCGATTAGTAAAGCACCCACTCTCTATAAATTGGCGGGAAAGGTCAACTTCTGTGGATGCCAATTGTCATAGTGCTGTTTAGTTTTGTTAATCCCGCTTTCATTATCATCGCGTCGGTGGGATTATCTGTCGGCTCAGTAGTCCGATAACGGTAACAATACGGATACCTGTCTATGTCCAATCATTTTTACCATCTGCTCGCCTCCTGGTTGCCGCTGAAAGATGAGGCCAATTGGGTTTTAGGTGCAGTGATTCATACGCGCGGTTCGGTGTATCGCAAAACCGGTGCGCTTATGTTGCTCAGTGATGCAGGGCATCAGTTAGGGTTATTAAGCGGTGGCTGTATAGAATCAGATTTGCTATTGCAAGCGCGCAAGGTAGTGGCTTTGGGTAAATCGCGCCGTGTGGTTTACGACGCGGCGGATGACAGCAATATCGCTTGGCGCCTTGGTATAGGTTGCGGTGGAGCGGCAGAAATTTTGTTGCACCCTTGCCATACGCAAAATGACTTTCTCCAATTGCCTGCTGTGCTCTCTTGTTTACAGCAACAACAAGCGTGCAATTATGCATTGCAAGTTGATCAGGCGCGCGCACGTGTTACATCCTGCCCACGAAAATTTTCGCAGCGCCAACACGGTAGTCTGCAGTCCCACTCTGCAGGGCTTGATGGCATTGGCAGCGATGAAGAAAACAGTCTCGTCACCTTAATTAATCCACTGCCACATTTATTAATTCTTGGCAGTGGTGTCGATGTTATTCCACTGTGCCATTTGGCGCTGGTGATGGGGTGGCGCGTGACTCTGGCCGATCAGCGGTTAAATTCCGCCAAGCGCGAAAATTTTCCAGCCGGAATTACTGCGCTGAATGTATCGGCAGCGGAATTGCCAAACGATTTACTGCAACAAATCGATGGTGTAGTGATTGCCCATCATAATCTGCGTTTGGATGCAGCGGCAGTTGTCGCATTGCAAACGTGCGAACTGATCAATCCCTATATTGGTTTACTCGGCCCCGCCAAACGCAAAGCAGAAGTATTGGCGACAGCAGGATTGAGCGAGGCGCAATTGCGCTATCCCATCGCCGGGCCAATGGGGTTAGCGCTCGGTGGTGATTTACCTGAAAGTATTGCGTTATCGGTATTGGCTGAATGCCATGCAAAAATCTTTGGCAGTAATGCGCTGCCTTTAAGTGAAATGGCTCAGGGCGACATGCAGATGCAAGCTTTTGTTACCAACGGAGCAGACGCGCCAATTATTCTACGAGCATGAGGGCATCCTTATGATGGCTGACAAGATAACAATGGATTGCCTGATATTAGCTGCCGGTAATGCGAGCCGTTTTGGTGGTTGCAAACAATTGGCAGATTGGCAGGGGCGGCCGTTGCTGGCTACCAGTATCGCCACTGCACGTACACTTGAACCTGCGCAAATCTTTGTGGTGGGAGGAGCCTTTTATCCCCAACTTTTGCAGGCGCAGCCGGAGCTGGAAGCAAAATCAAAACGATTTACGGATCGCCCCATTGAATTGTTGGAATTTCCCGCGTGGAAATTGGGTGTGGGAAATTCACTTGCATTTGGCATTAAACATTTGCAAAACAGCAATCCGGTGTTGGTATTGTTGGGCGACCAACCGCTCATTAGTGCGCAGGACTTGCGCAATTTGTATCGCGCCTGGTGTAAAAATCCGGGCAAGATAGCTTGCGCCAGTTTTGCCAATACCCTGGGCGTGCCTGCGATTTTTCCGGCGCACTTTAAAGCGCGGTTGTATGAGTGTCGCGGTGACCGTGGTGCAAAAAATTTGCTGTTGCGTTACACCAACCAAGTTGTTCCTGTTGCTATGCCCTCGGCTGAATTTGATATAGATACTCCAGCCGATCTCACTACTTATTTGAAAAAGTCCTTTAGAGGTTCGCATTTATCGTTATCTAACAATAAGTATCTTAAAGCGACAATTAAATAGTTAGCCAACCGAATTAATTTATCAAAAAAAGTCCCAGAATTTTCTTGCGATTAATAGCAGAGCATGCAGGCTTTTCATTTGCCGCCATAGGCTATTGAAGCTTAAAAACTTTATATGTGCAAAGTATTGCACAAAGTTACCCCTTTGAACTATCATACTAGTACATGAATACACCGCCCCTAAAAAATACACGTTTTATTGACTGCCTCTGCATGATTGTGGAGGCTGAGGATATGGAGGCCGTTTTAAAGGCGGTGTTAACCCAGAAGGAAATTAAGGAAATTGAAAACCGCCTGCAGATTTTTGAGATGCTCTCCGAGCATATCCCCCAGCGTGATATAGCAACATCGTTAGGTGTGGGAATCGCCACTGTCACGCGTGGCGCGCGTGCCATGCGTGAAGGCCAATTTGACGTCCTGGCTAAACACTTGAGTAAAGTAAAAAACGCCTCTAGGAAAACGACCCCATAATTAATCTGCTTTTTCGAAAAGTTGAGACAACCACCGATGACTCAGAACAATATTCAACCATTTAATTTACCAGGCAAGCCGACATATCTAAAATTGACTGAAGATTTTGACTTTTTTCAGCTTTTCCGCTGTATTGAGAAAAAATATAAAATTTGTTTTTTGTTAGAGTCTCTCGGTGAAGAAAGCTATATCTCTCGCAACCACATTATCGGTTTTGATCCTATTAAAACCGTGTATGCACCTGACTACCATACGCTTTGCATTGAGGATAACAAAACAGGGCTGGTAGAGACATATGAATCCGAAAACCCTTATTATGATTTGCGAAAAATTATCCCACAAAATGTAATTTCCCGTCGTTATGCCGGTGGGCTGGTTGGATTTATTGGCTATGATTCTGTTAATTTTTTTGAGCCGGAGTTGAAAATTCAATCGAGCAGCATGTTCGAACCTTTTAAATTTGGTGTTTTTTTGGATGGTCTTGTCTATGACCAAATGACCGGAGAGATTTTTTATTATTTTTACGAAGACAATCGCTTTGATGAAATAGAAGCATTGTTGCATCAAGAGGTTCCCGTATTCGGCGATATTTCTGTAACTCATTTGGGTGATTCAATGGAGCGCGCAGAGCATGAATTAGCGGTTCATAAAGTCAAAGAGGATATATGCGAGGGACTTATTTTTCAGTGCGAAGTTGGCTTTAAATCTCGGTATAAAATCACAGGTGATACCCTACCTATTTATGCCAAGCTGCGCGAAGTTAATCCATCGCCGCACATGTATTACATGAAGTTTGGTGATCAAAAAATAATAGGTGCTTCGCCCGAGCTACTCTTCCGTTTGCGCAACGGTGAGATGGAGTCATTTCCACTAGCGGGAACTACATTGAGAGGAAAAAGTAGCGCTGAAGATACGATATTATCCCGAAAACTGTTAAACGACCCAAAGGAAATCGCAGAGCATAATATGCTGGTTGACTTGCATCGTAACGATATTGGTCGGGTTGCACGCTTCGGTACGGTAAAAGTACGCAGTTTGATGGACATTAAACGCTATTCTCATGTGCAACATATTTCATCAGAAATAGTAGGTATTTTACGACATGATGAAGATATGTTTTCGGCGTTGGCCTCCAATTTCCCAGCTGGAACATTGACTGGTGCACCTAAAATTGAGGCTATGAAGATAATTAATGATTTGGAAGTTGATGGCCGCGGTGTGTATGGTGGGGCGCTAGGTCAATTTTGTTTTAATGGTGATTGTACTTTTGCAATTCCAATACGCACTGTTTTTATTAAAGGTGAAGATGCTTATGTGCAAACCAGTGGGGGTAATGTTTATGACTCCAATGCCGCTGATGAATATCTTGAAATTGAGCGTAAACTTTCAGCAATGCGTAGTGTGCTATCTACCTTTAAAGGAATCTAATAGATGCGCGTATTAATTATCGATAATTATGATTCTTTCACCTTTAATTTATATCAATATACCGGTGAAATATTAATGGCAAATCGGGTGAAACAATCATCAATTGAGGTTGATGTTATTGTTAAGCGAAATAATGAAATTAGTACTGAGGGTATAAAAGAATTAAATCCTGACAGGATCATTATTTCACCCGGCCCAGGTTCTCCGGACGATGTGAAATATTTTGGCGTATGCAGTCAAGCTATTTTGGAGCTAGGGCAAACAATTCCGCTAATGGGTGTATGTTTGGGGATGCAAGGTATTGCGCACTGTTTTGGCGGTCGGGTTATTCGCGCGCCCATACCAATGCATGGAAAAATTTCAGCGATTCAGCATGATAGCAGAGGCCTGTTCAAGGAAATGCCGCAGAATTTGGAAATTATGCGTTACCACTCGCTCATGGTTGAAGCCTCCAGCTTACCTGATTGTTTGGAAATTACCTCAGTAGTTAATGATTCAGTAACACCTTTTAGTAATCTATCTGAGGCCGCATATCAGGGGCAGGTTATTATGGGGGTGAGGCACAAAGAATATCCTATTGAAGGAATTCAATTCCATCCTGAATCATTTGCAACCGAGGGGGCAAAGACAATCCTGGCAAATTTTTTATTGTAAACTCAGCTGAATAAGTTGCTGCTCAGGTTATTGGTGTCTTGCAATTACGTGAGCGGCAAGTTACTTTAATAGCCACATCAGGCCGTGGTTATTTGATCAGCCGCGCAACCCAGCAGCAGTTCTTGCGCTGCAATAGCAGCTTGGTTCCGGTGAAAAAATAAACAGCAAAAACAGTAATTGCAGAAAATAACTTTCCCCGTTATGAACCAGCAAGCACCGATACCTACCAATATAAAAAATCTAGTTCACGTGGTAATCCTTTATTGAAGTCCGCCATGTACGCTCAATAACGCATTATTAACGTACTGGTTTTCTTCATTCAGTAAAAACGTGACTGCCTTTGCGATATCGGCGGGCGCTCCAAATTGTTGATTTAAAATGCGAGATTTATATTCCTCTATGCGCTCTCGCGGAATTTTTTGCGCCATCGAAGTATTAATAATTCCAGGGCTGACAGAGTTGACTCGTATGTTTGGCGCCAAGGCCAGCGACAAGCTTTTCGTTAAATTTATTATGGCGCCTTTGGAAACACCATAAGCAACATCTTTACTGCCATTTTCTCCACTGATAGAAGCAATATTTACAATCACCCCTTTGTTATGATTTTCTTCAAGGACACGCGCAAACCACTGGGAGATAAATAGCGGGGCACGTATGTTGACGGCCATTATTCGTTCGTAATCGAAGAGCGATAGCGTGTTAAATTCTAGCGCTTCATAGAGGCCGGCATTATTTACCAGTCCGTACAAAGAATCGGCATATTTTTTTTCTATGTGGTCCAGGCACGCTAACAATTGCAAATGGTCGGCTAGGTCAGTCTGATAATAAATATCCGTGACTGTTGCTTCCGAGCCTATATCCACACCAATAACAGTAAGCCCTTGGGACTTAAGTTGAGCGCATATAGCTTGACCTATGCCGCCATTGGAGCCGGTAACAATTATTGTTTTTTCCATTGTGCGGTTTTATCTCATTAATTAGGGGTTGATATCTGGGAATATTTGCACTAACCCCCGAGTGTTGACAGTAGGGAATAGTAACAGATTTGAAAAGAGATAGATTTTACCCGGTAATGCATTTTCCGGCGATAAACACTTTTTCGATATTATTCGCTAATGCGTGAATATCCAGTGATGGATCGGCACTAAGTAAAATCATGTCGGCTTGCATACCATCCCGTAGCTGGCCAATACGCTGATCCTCCCCGATCATTTTTGCACCATTCGAAGTTGCCCATTTAATAATGGTGACAGCTGGTATGTTTAATTTTTCCTGAAACGTAATTAATTCTTGATGATATGTGCCATGCGGTGTCCATGCAAAACCAAAATCATCTCCGATTGCGATATTAATACCCATTGCTTCGGCCTTGGGTAAAAAGTTCATAGTATTTTCAACTTCAATGTGAAAGTCTGATTCCTCTGGGTGCTTTCCGTATTTGCTACCATTGGCAATATATTGCAAAGGTTGGTAGAAGCTAGGGACAATACTGATATTATTTTCTTGAATTAGATCAAGGCTTTCCTGATCCGCATAGGAGCAGTGATCAATAATATCTACTTTTGCCTCGATTGCATTTTTGATCCCGCTCAACCCTCTGGCGTGACAGCGTACTAATGTGGAGCGACCATGGGCTATGGCAACGATCTGCTTTAGTTCGGCCAGTGAAAATAATTCCTCACTTGATCGCGCGTTAGGAAATTGATCATCACCGGTTGCAAAGGTTTTTATTATCTTTGCGCCATCATCTATTTCGCGGTTAACAACCTGGTTTATTTCCTCACCGTCCACAATAACCGGCATATAGTCCTTGGGAATGTGCGTTACTTTTTCTTTATTGCGCGAACCAATAGGTCCGGCCGCCATAATATCCCGGCTACACGGAACCAGATTGGGGCCATCAAACAGCCCACCCTCGATAGCTTCCTTTAAATAGACATCAATACAGGCAACAGATCCTGCTCCCACCATGGTGGTATAACCAAGCTGCGCTGCTTTTTTCGCGACTTTTGCGGCTATGAATGACAGCCGGGTGAGGGGGTGCTTGAACAGTACATCGCGCGCGCCACAAACGTCGTCGTAAGCTATGTGTGTGTGTGCAAAAACCAAACCTGGAATTAACGTCTTTCCGCTGCCGTCAATAATGTTGATATCACCTAAATCTGATATTGTCAGGTTATTTACATTGCAAATTTTTTCAATTTTTCCATTTTTAATGTAGACATTTTTCCCTAAAAGGGTAGCCCGGCCAACGCCCTCCTGGACACCAACATTGTAAATAACAAAATAGCTCAATATTATTTCTCCGTTGTTATTGTGGCAATCTTATTGATTGCCTTGTTAAGGGACTTCTTCCAAATGGATGGTCTGATTTAGCGAAGCCGTAGTATTTTTGGACAATAATTGATGAAAAGATATTGTCCGAAGCAAGCTGGTTTTTAATGAAGACCAGGCTTCATGGTCATTATCAGGGGAGCCGAGTTCTGACCGAAATGTAGGTGGGAAACCGGAGCCAACGATTATGCAGCGGTTTAACAAAAAATTGAGAATCATCTGGGAAAAAACAGATTCATGTGAATAGCGACGACCAACTACAGCGACTATTCCCATCTTATTTTGCATAGGTCGCCCCTGCGGGCGCATAAAGCCATAACCTAAGCGTTCAATAAACGATTGCATGCGGCTGCAAGTTCCGTAGGCGTGTACGACGGGAATATAAAGTACCGCATCAGCAGCGATAATTCTTTCCGAAAGCAACGCCATATCATCATTGATGCTGCAATTCATTTGGCTGCACTTGTTGTCAGCATCACATAATTCAATACGATACTGATTTAGCCAGATAGCATCAACGCTTACCTGGTCTGCGCAAAACCCCACTATTTTTTTCAAAAGTTTTGCGCTAAACCCGCCCTCATCTCTATTAGAGCTTAAGACAATAGCCAGCTTCATGTTTTTTTCCTGAAAAAAAGCCAGCTCATATCGACACCTTGCTGTGTGTGAATTACCTCCAAATCAACCTCCTTCAAACCGCCATCATTGGTGATGCATGCATCTGCTTTCCCATCTGCAACATCATTTGCTGCTGCCAAAGTTGATGCGCCTATCACCAGCTCATAAGGCTCCGGTGTGCAGTGAGCAAATTGTTTTTTTAACATATGCTCTACCGCGGAACAGGTGGCGATCTTCCGTGGTTTTGTTACACCTTTAGCATGGGTAAAGTGATAGTCCGGCGTTTTATAAATAATAGAACCTAACAATTTAAATTCTGCTGACCAAAAAAATTCTGTCACCTGAGTATAGGCCGCCGGAATCATGGCAATATCAATTTTTGAATTAATCAATGAAGAATAAATATCTGAAAAATTATCAATCAATACCCTGCGGCGATCCAGATCATTTTCATCGCTCAACAGGTAGTTCAGCGTGTGATCGCATGATGTTCCTTTGGGGCCCAAGGTCCCAATAAGAACATCCGGGTTTTTATCGATATGGTTTTTAAAATCCTGTACCGAACTCCAAAATCCACTCATCTGTAGCCTCTATTCGCAGCCATTTTTTGTGCCACCTGGGTTTCACTATCAATTTCCTTTGTGCGGCGATCAACAATTCTAGCTGCCTTCCATGAGACAAAGGCAGCAGTACTGACTACTTGATCTAACTCGCCAATAACCTCTACATTGGCATTGATGCGTAATTGCCTTGCACAACTTGCTTTTACCGCCGCAAGCATGGTCTCTATATTTGGCGTGTTTTCTGCGAACTCCAATTTAATGTCTAAATAATCTTCGCCATTTTTTTGATCAATGATAATTTGATATCCATAGCAATGGGTTACCTGGTCCAAAATACTGCTTTCAATATCAAATGCCGAAAACATATTACCATTAAGTTGAATTCTATCTTTAGTTCTGCCGATGATATTAATTTTTAGATCATAGGGTTCCGGTCTTTCTGTTTTGTAAATTTCAACAAAATCACCGGTTCTGTAGCGTACCAGGGGCTTAATGCCATTAATTAACATGGTGAGGCATAGTTCACCTTTGCCTGTAGAGCCTAAAGATTTATTGGTTTCAGGGTCAATAACTTCGAATATATAGTTAGGTTTGGCAATATACATGTCGCCATCCGAACGGGATGACGCAATTACAAATGCTTCTTGTGATCCATATAGACAATTGAAAACTTGTGCACCCCAAATAGAGGTAATGTTTTTCATCAATCCAGGAGTGGACATCTCTCCGGTAAGGAATATGGCTTTGACTTTAAAATCTTTCTTGAGATCGTAGCCATAGTGTTTCGCAGATTTCATCAAATTCATTGCTACACCAGGGGTGCAAGCAATAACTTCTACACCATAGGTGTTCATTAACTCCAATGCTTTTGGAAAACCGATAACGGGTGAGTAAGGCCAGATTTTCATATTGCATACATTCATGTTTTGGCATACAGATCCCAATGTGTCGCCAAAAGAGTGCACCTCTGTTGGGCCCATAAGTCCAACTATCGGGCGGTAGTCTTTACCAAATACGGAATCGAAAATTTCCCGCCATGCGGCTGTCACTTGCGAGTTACTGGCAATTGCTTCTTTATAATCTCGTGGGCAAGGTGTTGCACGCCCTGTGGTGCCAGTTGTCTCATAAAAATATAGTGCGTCATTAAGGCTTCCACTGAGTATGTCGCCCATATTTTCGCGCAAGTGATCTTTTGTGGTGAAGGGTATTTTCTCAATATCCGCAAGCGATTTTATATCCCCATAGTTAATATGTTTCTGGTAAAACAGTGAGTTTTTTGTTTTTTCAATGGTCGCTATAAATTTTGTTTCACGCCATTCTTTCCAATCGCTATTGCTTAGCTCGCCTGTTTGATAACGTTTATTAAAGTCGACGTATTCTTTGGTAAAACTATCATTGGCAATTTCTGTAGGTAACCACATATATTTCTCACTAATTCAAATTTACAAAGTTATTTAATATTGTTGCACCTGCTAGTGTTGCAACAGATTCGGGATGAAATTGAACGGCATAGATACCGCTGTTTTCATTGTTAAATGCCATTATTTCCTGTTTTTCATTGTTGGTTACCGCGGTAACCTGAAAGCGCTCTGGTAGTGTTCCTGGCTCTACCACAAGAGAGTGATAGCGCATCACAATGGGTGATTCAATTTCATTAAAAAGCGGGCATTTACCAATCAGTTTTATTTCGGATGTGCGTCCGTGCATAATTTCCTGCGCCGTGGTGATATTTGCACCGTAATAGGCGGCAATACCTTGATGCCCCAGACAAATCCCCAAAATTGGCCGGTGTCCAACGTAGTAATCAATGACATCAAGGCATCGGCCGAAATCATCTGGGTTTGTTGGGTTGCCTGGGCCAGGGGACAAAATGACATGGGTGAAGCTATCTAGTGAAAAATGTTTCTCCGCGAGCAGATCATTACGGATCACTGTAAATTTTACTTTTTCGTATCGGCTAATTACCTGAGGTACGTTGTAAACAAATGAATCGTAATTATCGATAATTAAAATATTTTTCATGCTATCTCCTTGCCACATGAGTACATTTTTCGCAAACATTCTTCGTACTCATCTTCTGCAACTGAATCAAGAACAATGCCTGCACCCGCTCTAAGATGCACACGATTGTCGGCAAAAGTGACACTTCGGATGATGATGGAAAAATCTGCGCTGCCGTCAAAGTTCACAAAGCCAATATTTCCGCTGTAAAACCCTCTGGCGCCATCTTCAACTTCCTGAATAATATTAATGCTGCGAATTTTTGGCGCCCCGGACATAGTGCCCGCAGGTGATGCGGCACGCATAAGATCCAGTGCGGTTTTATCTTTGGCGAGCTTTCCGGTTATGTCTGTTGCGAGGTGCATGACATCTTTGCAATATTCAATGTAGCGATAACGTTCCACTACAACGCTGCCATCCTCACATGCCATACCCAAATCATTTCTGGCCAAATCGACCAGCATAGTGTGCTCAGCGTTCTCTTTTTCGCAGCTTAGTAAGTCTTCCTCATATGCTTTATTGGCGGCGGGATCATCCGTAAGCGCTCGGGTCCCGGCCAAGGGGGTCATGCGCACCACGCCTTGCTGATCTAATACAAACAAATTTTCCGGTGATATTCCGGCGATATAAATATCAAAAAATTTAGCGATAAATTTGTAGGTGCTGTGATGCCGGTAGAGTTTACTGAAGGTGTCAAATGGTGAGCTTTTTTGGATGCGATGATATTTGTGACTTAAAACTGTCTGGAAGCTATTTCCCTTGCGTAAATTTTCCTTAATGATTTCAACGCGTTTATAGAAAGTTTCTTTTCCTTGTCTGTCTTCACTAGCATTCCGATGAAATTCAGGGAATGGCGTTAGCACTTTATCTGCAATGAATTCATTGTGGTGGTCGGTTTTTTCCAGTCTTTTCAGAAAGTTTGATATTTTTTCATGATTGCAATCAGCATTGACTACATGCACTTCATTGGTTGTCATGTTTTTTATCAAATAGGTATCAAACATACCAAAAACAAGTGGTGGAACTGCTGCATCGGTTATTTCGATATCAAGTAGTTGGCTTAATCCTTCGAAGGATGCGGCACCAATTAATCCACCTCTGAAAAACGGAGTGTTGTAACTTTGAATTTTTGTTCCGAAATTATTTAATTCAGCATTAAGGTATGCAATAGGGCTTTTGTTATCCAGTACAACACATTCTTGTGAATAATCGGTGTTGTTTACTCTCTGATGGAGATCAAGCGCATTTAGATCATGATGAAATTGATAAATGCGCAGGGGTAGCAAGGCGATTATTTGATATTCGTGTTTCTGATAGATAACGTAAAAATTGCCCAACGATAGTTCATCGTCTTTGAAGCAAGCAATCAAATCACTAGTATTTTTTAATCGACAATACATCTTAAATTCCTTGAGATATTTTTATCTTTAGCACTGAATTTATGTGCACGCCTTGCGGCGTGCTCATGCCTAAGCTGCTTTAGGGGCGGGCGATTTAACGAATAATGCAGTTAGCGTGGAGAGTGCCGTAACGCCGACAAGAAAATACACGCCACCATTAAAACTTAATCCTGTTACTTGCTGCTGATTTGCAACCATCATCGAAAATAATGCAACTCCTAGTGATGAGCCCATCTGCATGGAAAAGCTATTGAATGAGCTGAATCTGCCTCGCTCCATCGCGTCAACTGAAGCTACAGATAAAGCTTGTAACGGCCCCATTCGAAGGGAAATGCAACTTAAATAAACTGCCATCAGTGCCGCTACAACATAAATATTAAAAGTAATGCTGACAATTAAAGCCAGCGCTAGCATTACCAATATATTGCTTATTAGGAATGTCTTGGAAATGCCTAATTTTTTTACCCAATACCCGGATTTCATCGAAACAAAAACTGAAATAAACCCGGTTACACCATAAATTATTGTCAGCGTTAATAAATCATAGCCGTGGTTGATAATCCAAAGCGGAGAAAAAGTAGCGAATGCAGTGACAACAAATTGAAAGCTGAAAAACAGAGCTGTAATTTTTGTAAGGTTTGAATTGCCCAGAAATTTAAAATAACCTGCCAATGAATTCAGGTAGCCAGTTGTTTGTGCTTTCTTACATTTAACATGTTCAACGCCCACAAGAATGAAGATGAATAGCATTACGGAAAGAATACTTAAGCAGGTAAATGCAGTTCGCCAAGATGATAAATGTCCCACCAAAATGCCCAACGGTACACCCACAACAATGGCAGCAAACATGCCTGACATTACTTTTCCCATCGCAACCGGAATGGATTGAGGATTATTTTTTGAAATATAATAATCGCCAACGTATGCAAACGTATTTGAAGTCAAAATTCCAGCAAATAAACCACAAAGAATTCTAAATATGTACATGCTTGCTGCATCCCATGCGGCACCGCAAAAAAAAGTACACACTGAAAATCCGACAAGCGATATACAAATACTTTTAAATCTTCCAATTGAATCGCTAATGGGGCCATAGAGCAATGCGCCAACGCCAACGCTTAGCGTGTAAACAGTTACTAAATTTGCTGAAAGTTGCAGGCTCATGTTCAAGCTTGCAGATATTTCCGATAAGAGGGGAGCGATAATAAAATTTTCTGAATATATTAAAAACATAATAAGGCAGAGAGATAGAGAGAATGCGTTTTCGCTTTTTAGAAATGCACATTTTAAATCATCTTTAGTTGAGTCAGTGGAGAACC
>NZ_JBRFPI010000092.1:0-13024 GCF_053579595.1 Cellvibrio sp. | reverse complement strand
GAGATTTGTTGCGGCTTTGTTGGTGATGTTCTATCACTATCTTCCTTTTATTCAAAAAAAAATAGGTAGCAATAATGTAGATTTTTTTGAATATGGATACCTAGGTGTTAATTTTTTCTTTATGTTGAGTGGTTTCGTGATTATGGCGTCTGCACAAAATCGTTCAGCAATAAAATTTGCATTACTGCGAGCACTAAGATTGTATCCTGCATTTATCGTTTGCCTATTAATAACGCTGTTTATATTGCATGCCCTTGGTTTCCCCTTAGTATCAACCACTGCCATTTTTCTAAATGGATTAATTATTAATGATTATTTTGGAGTGCCAAATATTGATGGGGTTTATTGGACACTACAAGCAGAGTTAAAGTTTTATGCATGTATATTCTTATTAATTCTCTTTAGACAAATTCATCGATACAAGCTGTGGTTGAGTGTGTGGTTACTAATGGCGGTTGCGCATCACTTTACAAAACAGCCATTTTTTATGGGCTGGTTTATTAGTCCATCTTATTCTTTTTGTTTTATCGGTGGAATTTCTGCATATTTAATATTTAATGATCCAAAGAGTCGGTATGCCATCAGTGTTTTCATAATCGCGATGGTTTTTGCAATTGTAAAATCCTGTGGGCAGGTTGATGGATTTGTAAGAGCAATAGAGCTTGGTGATCGCGTAGTTGTAGGCGTACTCACCTTCTTTTTCTTTCTTTTCTTCTTTTTTTTGCGCGATATCAATAGATATTTTAAATACACAAAGCTGATGGCAATTTTGGGGGGTATGAGTTATCCGCTATACCTCTTGCATGGTAAGGCTGGTACCAGTGTCCTTGGCTTTTTAAGTGGTGTATTGGGTGCGTATGAATCCCTATTTTTTACGATAATTCTGGTGTTAGTCACTTCGTATTTTGTGCATTACGCAATCGAAAAGCCCTTGTTTCGGGCTGTTAGGCATAAAGTGAATTGATATCGTAAGTGGAGTATTTTGTGGAAGCGCCTAAGGTAATAGAAAATTTCTATGTTTTTAATGTGAAGAATATGTGGTCTTATTTTAAAGGCCAGCATTTTTCATTTTGGATGATATGCTTTTATCTCTTCTTTGAGTTTGTTCGACCACAAGCTCTTTTTCCGGCTATAGATTTTCTTCCTTGGGCGCAGCTATTTTTAATGGGTGCGTTAGCAGGCTCTTTCAGTGATCCATCGGTAAAAAATGTAAAGTCAGCTGCAAACATATACATAATTATTTTTTCTATTCTAATTAGCATCTCCGTTTTTACTGCATACAACACAGTAGTGTCTAAAAAATACTTCATGGATTTCTTTAGCTGGGTAATTATTTATTTTCTAGTTACCAGAATTGTAAATACCAAGGAACGATTTTATATATTTCTACTGATATTTCTTTTTGCGGCAGGAAAAATTGCTATAGGTACCGCCAAGTCATGGGCATTTAGAGGCTTTAGTTTTACTAGTTGGGGGCTTATGGGGCCAAAGGGATTTTTTCAAAACTCAGGAGAGCTAACTATCTTGATGGTAATGCTATTTCCAATGGCATTTTATTTATACCAGCATTTTAAAGCGAAAGCGGCTCTTTGGGAGCGGCTAATTCTAATTGCATTTTGGGTTTGCCCTATTTTAACTGTGCTTGGCGCGAGCAGTCGGGGGTCGCAGCTGGCGCTCGCTATTGTTATGGCAATTATGTTTCGCAAAAGTATATTTAGGATTAAGTCCCTGGTTGGGGTCACTGTTTTAGTTATAGGTTTAGCTTATTTGTTGCCAGAGGAGCAAAAAGAACGTTTTAGAAGTACTGGGAATGATAAAACGTCGCAGCAGCGATTGTTATATTGGGAAAATGGATGGGAGATGATGAGGAATCATCCTTTGGACGGTGTCGGTTTCTTTAATTTTATTCCATATTACGAAAGGCACTACTCCGGCGATATGTTGTATGACAGAGCGGAGCTGCCTCACAACATATTTATTCAGGTGGGGACTGATGCAGGCTTTCCCGCATTGATACTTTTTATACTTATCATTTTGTATAGCATTTATGTTCCCATTAAGATCTACAGGCGGCAAGGAGCTGAAACATATGAGAGGGCAGTGGCTGCTTCGTTAGGATATGGCGTCTTAGGTTTTTTGATAGCGGGGCAGTTCGTGACAGTTTCATATTATCCATTTATTTGGGTGCATTTATCGTTTATCGTATGTTTAAATTCTTTGTGTGAAAATAAAAAAAATAAGATGTAGAACATTAATTTTTTGATTGGCATTTTTATAGGGGTTTACGTGAAAAATTCTAAAAGGGGTATTTCTTTCGTTATTCCAGCAAAGAATGAAGAAGCCGAAATTCCAATTACCATTAAAGCCATTCAGCAGTTCGCTTCTGGTCTTATTTATGAAATCATTGTCATAAATCATAACTCATCTGATCGCACAGGAGCTGTTGCTGAATCGCTGGGAGCACGAGTATTCGATAAGGTGGGTGGTACTATTGGGGCTGCGAGAATTTTCGGGGCTGAAAAGTCAATTTACAACGTCCTGATATTTGTCGATGCACATGTATCGTTAAGCTATGAATGGCAGAAAGAAATTGGGGCTGTACTGGATAAGGTCGGGAATAACTATTTATATATGACTGGATCCCACTGTGTTCCTCCTAGCGAAGGTTCTTGGCTGGAAAAATATTGGTTTTCAAGTTTTAGTCAGGAAGTTACAACCACGCATTTGGGAACTGGGCATATGATTATGTCAAGCAAACTATTTGAAGAGGTTGGCGGATTTAGCGAAGAGCTTAGAACCGGAGAGGATTATGATATTTGCCAAAGAGCAAAATCCATAGGTGCAACTCTTGAAAACAATCCTCGGTTATTGGTGTTTCATAGAGATTACCCCCAAAATATCGTGGATTTTTTTAAGCGAGAAAGATGGCATGGGCGAGGTGACGCTCAAAATTTGAATGCCTTTTTTTCGTCTAAAGTTTCTATGTCGGCATTAGCTCATGCTATTTTTCATGTGTTTTTTTTACTTGCGCTATTTTTCAGTGATAGCTCTACGGTTAAAATATTTACATTTATGTGTTTGTTCTTGATTCCATTTTTGGCTGCGAAGTATAAATTCAAAAATATAAAATTTAGTGTGTTCATGCTGAACATCATGGTGTTTTACGTTTATTTTTGGGCAAGGTTATGTTCCGTATTTTGATGGGGCAGTAGGGTGTGCTACTGCCATTAAATGCCTTAAGACGATTGCATTTTTGATATGACGCTTTTAAATTTCCCATTTGCTCCTTTTTTTATTTCATTTACATAGTCAATGTTAACATTGATTTTTCTGCTGGTTCGTTCTTTTATATTTTCAATAAGTAGTTCCGGTTTAAATAAATGCTGTGTGTTGGGCGATAGTATTATTTTTACATCGATCAGGTCGATTTTCTCCTGAATGATTTGCGCAAATTCAATGCCATCAATACCCTTGAATGCGGGGTCCATCCTCCCAACACGTTTTCCCTCCGGTGTAACTATTACGTCGTCAGTGCGCCCATCAATTGCATCAAAGCCATGTGCAATATCTGACGATCTTTCTACTAAATCGCCTATTTTATAGCGCAATAAAGGCATGCCGAAATTCAATAATCCAGTTGTAATCAATTCGTAGGAATTATCAAACTGATGCTCAAATTCAAGTATTGAAAACAAGGGGTCGGAAAAGTAATACTTTCCAACAGACACCGCATTAATAGCCATTTCAGTACAGCCGTAATGGTCAATCACGGTAGTATTCAATGTGCTCTCTATTAGCTGCCGAGCGTCAGTTGTTAGTGTTTCAGAAGATGTCAGAACACACTTGGGGGAAAATGTAAATTTTAGCTGGTTTTGCTTCGCTAATTTTAATAGTTCCACTATTGCCGAGGGGTAGGAGTCAATAAAGTTGGGTGCCCAGCGATTGAGTGCATCTACATAGGACGCAATAGTGTCATCACTAATAAAATACGATGACAGATATTGAGTATTGTTATAAGAGTCGTAACGGTCAGGATGTTTGCCTGGGCTTTTATAAAGAATGCGACCAGCAAAGGTGGTGCTTTTTGAGCGGTAGTTGCAGTCAAAAAGAGCGAGAGCTTGTTCATAAAAGCGGTAATTTATTCTCCGCGCTTCATCTGTGTATTTCACCGATAGTGGGGTGCCGCTGCTACCACTGGTGTTGGCGCTGCGCAACTTATCTTTGAACTCGGGGCTGGTAGATATAAACAGCTCGGGATCTTTCTTAAGCTCTGCTTTGGTCAATATTGGCAGCATATTGCTGAGATCACCTGTGGCGATCTTGTCTGTTGATACATTTCTTAATAGGTTTCTGTAATAAGGAACGTAATCTTTACAATGTTGTATCAACTGTTGCAAACGCTGTTGTTGGTGTTGCAGATCTATTGGTCTGATGGTTCTAAATGGTATTAGGTCGGTTTGATAGTTGGCAGGAATATCACCTACAAAACGTTGGCGGTATAAATTTTTTCCATAGGCGGTAAGCGCCAAATTTTGCAATTGTCGTGGCATTGCTAAATAAATGGCGTTAGACATTGTCATTTCCTTAGATATGTTGATGTTCGTGTTATGAGCTGGGCAGGTATTTTGATTAAAAATTGCAACTTCCAAACAGAATAATGCGTTATATATAGAAGCAATTTAGAAATTATTATCACTTTTCATGACGGTATTTGATAGCTTTAGTGGCCTGCCGCAGGTTTTTTTTACAAAGATGGGAATTGGTTGCTTGAATCTCCTTGCTATTGGCATCTTGTCTCATGGCGCTTTGCACACTTGTGCTAGACTTGAGTAGTTAAATTTAAATGAAATATGACCCCTTCCACTGCTAGTTGCGTGAAGGTGATTTTCCGCAGTTATTGCCCGTATTTCTCTTAATAACCCCATCATTTGTTAGTGGTAATCGTTATGAAAAATGCCATAAATATTTTTCTTATTTCTCTCTTGATGGCTGTGTCAGGCATTGTAAATGCAGCCATGCCCTTCCCTTTCCCGGTAGGGTATTTTGTGCCGGCCAAAATGCCGATGCATTTGGTCTACCCGCGCCCGGATACTGAAACTGCGGCTCATGCCCGCCATAGATGGGCGCACCCACAGATGGAGTATGCAATCCCGATTGGGGTTCAAGGTGGTGCCTGGCCGTTCAAGTATGAGCTGATCAGTGGGCCAAGTGGGGCAAAAATTGGCTCTCTATATGGCGAAACCAATTATGGCTCTATCACTTGGACACCCACCGCAACCTCGGGCACCCAAGAGTTTAAAGTGCGTATTACTGACCAGGAGCTAAATACCGTTGAGGCGACCTGGAAGGTGACGATAGATCCGGGCATGTTTGTCTTTGTTAAGAGTGGGGCAACCGGGACTAAAACCGGAACAATCGACAATCCCCTTGCCACTGCCGCCGAGTGGCATAAATCAGCGACTGATTCTACTTACGCCAATAAAATTATTGTGTTCCGTGGTGGCAATTATAATTTGGTGGGTGATGCCGCCAACAACAACAATGTGCGTTTGACGGCTAACCAAAAAACGCCAAGCCTGATTGGTTTTCCTGGAGAGGAACCTATTATTGATGGCGGAACTGCCAAAATATTGGTGGGTGATTTAACCGATATTTTTGTGGCTGGAATAACTTGGAAAAATGCACGTAACGATGTGGCTGACGCCCACTTTTTTTGGTTAACAGGAGAAGTAAGTCGCACTACTTTTTGGCGCAATCACTTTACTGACATGCAATTTGGCAAGGCGGGTACTGACAATACCGGACCGGTGTTTATTTCCAACACAGTTAAGGCAAAAACCAATATTTTGTACAAAGAAAACCTCATCACCAATGTGAATAATGCAACTGGAAATGGGCACTACTTTGATATCTATCGAGCCAGTTATGTATTGGTGGAGCAAAATATTGCAAGAAATAGTGCTACAAGTTACGGTTTTTGGGTCAAGTCCAGCATTAGTTTTGTTTCTGTTCGCGCGAATGAAGCTTTTGATAATGTAAGAGGAACGCAAATGTCTATTGGCTACGGTAGTGCAGTTGGTGAGGTTCCTCATGATCATGAGATGAATTGGAATAGAATAGTCGTTCCTGCAGATCAGGATGGTCCGGCGATTTTAGCTGTTATTAGTGATTTCTATAAAGGGCAGAGTTATAACACTTTTATTTACAGAAATACTGTTGTTAATGGCTACAGCACCATACGCTTCATGGGGAAAACTCCATTTGAAACAGATGCAAACGTAATTGTTACTACCAAACCAAATCTTTGGAATACAGCAGAAATGAAAACAACAATACCAAACGTGGTGGCTGGACCAACAGCCGGTATTGTTCAGCAGTTGGAGGGTCGTTATGCTGGAGCCGAGTTTGGCAAGGTAGGAGCCGACGTTGCTACCTCTCCCGCGCCTATTGCACCCTTGAACCCGAAATATCAATAATCCCGCACTTGCCAATACCCTTCATATGAAGGGTATTGGATTTCGTTATGTCCTCAATTGTTTCGCTAATCTCACCTCAGGGTTAATCAGGCTGTTTCAGCCTTTGAGGTTGACCAATGGGTTCCTCCTGCAGCTTTTATATCCTCAAAATAGCCCTCGTATTTGCATAACAGAATTGTCCTTAATCCAACCATTACTCGCCTTGACCAAAGCGGCTTCTTGTGGAGTTTGCGCAGTATTCTGACGTTAACATCCTTGGTGCTGTAGGTTTTGGCAGAATAGGTGATGCCCTCAGGCAAGCCAGTGACTTCTGCTACGGCGCGGGCAAGTCCGCCTGGGCCGGTAATGTCATACAGTAATGCAGGATTATTTTTGATGAGCGCGTATTGTTCATCATCGAGTAATGTTGATTTGATATTGCTGAGCACTTTTTCCAAGACCGGATGCGCGGGTGCTGAACACATAAATGCATTAAATAATTTTGTCTTATTTGCATCATAAGCCACGATAAATTGATCTTTATCTTTTATCAGCTGCTTCATCGGAAGTTTGCATACGGTATCCATGTCGGCATAAATCCCTCCAAAGCGATAGAGCGCGCAGTAGCGCCAAATATCGGCTCTAAACGCCCCTGGTGGGGTTCGCTCATAGCATTTAAATAATTCCGGATCAAAATCGGCAATCATTTTTGCGCAATCGGCATCCACTAAAAAACGATAATCGCAATCCGGATTTTTACTGGACCATGATGTGGCTGCTTTATGCATCATGGCGGGAACCAGATCGGTGATAAATGTTTGCCACACGATTCTGGATATTGTGCGAATACGGGCGGGGCGGGATGAGTGGATCGCTTTGGGTATTCTATGAGTTGGCATACATATCACTTGGTAAACAGGCAAAAGCAGTCATGGACTGTTACAGGGAAATCTATTTTCGCTGCAACAGCCGGCAAATTCCGAGCGGCACATCAGGTAATTGGCGATTACTCTGCTACTGCGGATGATAATCAGGGGCAAGATTTGGTATTATCCCAGCCAATTTGATCAGCTGCGTATAGTAGCTCGCAACGCCAAAATCTATAAGGATGAATTTACATTATGTTTGTTTCTGATTCGCTAATCTTTGTTGAACTGCATAAAACGGCTGGCTCCCATATAGGCCGTTGCCTCAATAAAATTTTAACGGGCGAGCAGGTGGGCAAACACAATGTGGTTCCGCCTGAACTGCAAGACCGTTTTATTCTTGGCTCTATTCGCAACCCATGGGATTGGTATGTGTCTTTATGGGGTTATGGTTGTGACCGGAAAGGCAGTGCTTTTAGTCAAACGACACGTCGTTATAGCGTTAATTATTATTGGCGCCAGCTGAATAAAGAAATGGGTAAAAATTGGCTGAGCCCGGCGCAATATCTGCGTCAACTGCTTGCGGATACTGCCAAACCTGTTGCGCTTTGGAATGAAGTCTATGCCGATAGCAGCAACCCTGAATTATTTCGCAAATGGCTCCGGCTTATGCTGGATACGGATCGCCGCTTCGATATTGGTGAGGGCTATGGCTTTTCCCCACTCTCTGCGCATAGCGGTGTGCTGACTTATCGTTACTTTAAGTTATTTACCAATCTGGGATCGGATTTGTATTCGCTGCCAGATTTGGCCGACTCGTCACGCTTGAATGAGGTGTGGGAGCAGCGTGCGATCACCAATTTTGTTGTGCGCAACGAACATCTTGAAGCCGATCTAATTGATGCATTGACCTGTGCCAACATTGCGTTAACCGATGAGCAGCGATTATTTATCCTGCAGGGGAAAAATGAAAAGACCAATACATCGTCGCGCAAAAGTATGGATTTTTACTATGACGCTGAATCGATAGAGCTGGTAAAAAACAAAGAGGCTTTTATTATTTCACGCTACGGTTATGAACCGCCGGCACTCTAGTAGCCAGCATTTCAATAAGTGGTCAGGGTATTAATTCCAGCAGTGCATTTTCCAGCTGCGCCGCAATGGCTTCTTGTGTAAAACTGTCCAGTACACGCGCAAATCCCGCATTGCCCATGCTCTCCCGCAGGAGGGCATTACTCAGTAAGTTATTTATCCGGTCCCGGCATTGGTCAATGTTATTCGGGTCTACCAGATAGCCATCTTTGCCATCATCAATCAACTCAATAGGCCCACCAATTGCTGTAGCAATAATGGGTTTTTTGGCCGCCCAGGCTTCAATAATACTTCTGCCAAACCCTTCAGGGCCTAAACTGAAATGCATAATTACATCTGCAGCTTTGATAAATGGCATAGGGTCAGCCTGAAAGCCGAGCATGACAACTTGCTGCTGAAGTTGATGATCCAGAATGAATTGTTTGATCTGCTGAAAATAATCCGGGCTCTCATCGGCGTTATCGCCCAAAATAGCAATTTTAAATTTTGCATTTGCGCGCAACAATGGCAGCGCACATTGGAGAAATTCAAGTTGCCCTTTGAACGCGATAACGCGCGCGGCGATTAAGTACACAACGTCGTCAGCGCCAGCGTTCATCGCTTGGCGCGCGCGCGCCACTGCTGCCGCTGGGATCTGCTCAAAAATGTGATGATCTACAGGGTCATAGATAAGCGAAATTTTTTCCAATGGGACCGAGAGCTTTCGGGAAAATTCTTCAGCTAAAAAATGGGTGATGGCGATATATTTTGCAGCGGCATGGCATATTTCGTCGGTGTAAGTATTGGCAGAGTCAGCACCGCGAAAATGGTAGACCAGAGGTAGCCGCATTATTTTTGCTACACGCCAGGAAAGATGGGTGACACCATTATTACAATGAACCAAACGAACCCGGTGTTTGCGGCCGATGCGCGCAATTTTATGTGCAAGTAAAATCTCGCCAATTACACTGGCTAATGCATAGCCCTTGAAAAACAATTTTTTTAACAGCCGTGTCGGTACCCTACTTTTACATAAATCAGTAAAACTATTTCTTGCTTTGTAATTGAAGTGATCCGTTAACCTGACGTGGCTAAAATTTTTTACCCAGGGTGCGGACGCTTCTGGTGGCATAAAGGTAATTAACAACGGATCAATTTTTTTAAAGCAAGCAATGGTTTGCGATAGGCTGATAATAGCCCCGCCAAAACTTTGGCCTTGCTCAATAATAAGAATTGATGGTTTTTGTTGTTGACTCATTGTGTTGTTATATATCTCTCACCGTATCTCTTCACCGGTTATCGGCTGGCGTCACTGATTGCTTGGCAACAAGCGCTGAATTTGTTGCACGATATTATTTTTATACGCAGCGACTGAAAATGTTGTCACGGCGTGCTGCCTGCCTGCGCGCCCCATTTGTAAACGCAGGTCGGGGTTTTCACTCAAGCGCAGGAGTGCTTCTGCAAATACCTCAGGTTGGGACCCTTGCACATGAATGCCATCAATTCCATTTTGTACAACTTCGGTCAGTGCGCCTGCCGCAGCGACTATATTGGGTATGCCACAGGCTGCGGCTTCTACTACTGACAGGCCAAAGCCTTCTTCACTGGATGCTAATAGATGGATATCCGCCACCTGTTGCAGATAAAGTGAAATGTCGGGCACTTGCGCGATAAAGGTCACTGATTTGTTAATCCCCAGCTCGTTGCGCAGTTGTTCCAGCCGCTGCGCATCGGGCCCAGTGCCGATAATGACGGCGTGTAGCGGCAGTGAAGATTTAGTGCTGGCTATTGCCAGTGCACGCAAAAATAAATCGATACGCTTATGTGGTACCAGTGCCGCGACACTTGCAATAACAACGGCGTTGTCGCTGATGCCGAGCGAATTGCGTAATTCAGGTGTGCGTTGCGCCGGAACAAACGTTTTTTCAACATCTATACCATTGTAGACAACCTGAGCGGTAACATTGCATTTTTTTTGAATTACTGCCTGCGTGTGTCTGCTGGGGGCAATAATCAAGTCAGCCCAGGGTAGCATCCAAAAATAAAAATAGCGTTTGGAGGCTGGATGATGCAAATGAACCAGGATGGGAATATTTAACCATTTGCTAATAGGCTTGCCCATTTGGCATGGAAGCCCACCGCTACTGAACAGCAATGCTGCGTGCTCGGTAATTAAAAACGTTTTGAGTTCGATAATTTTTTTCAACCATTGCCACAGTGGAAACGA
This sequence comes from Cellvibrio sp., assembly GCF_053579595.1. Taxonomy (NCBI): domain Bacteria; kingdom Pseudomonadati; phylum Pseudomonadota; class Gammaproteobacteria; order Cellvibrionales; family Cellvibrionaceae; genus Cellvibrio; species Cellvibrio sp. Next base: position 2,405 of record NZ_JBRFPI010000092.1, on the reverse strand, counting down.
AAAATTTTCATCGAACATAATTTCGGGAAATGTGAATTGCAATATTTTATCAGGCGGTTGCTTTGTGCGGGATGCAATGACATCGGGATTGTTGGCAATCAATAGCACCCGGTAGCCGGCTTCCTGTAATGCGTCAATTGTGTGGATAGCGCAGACTTCGGTACCGCGCAAGATCTTGCCACCAAAATGCATCAGGGCGATAGTTGTGCTTTGGGTTGTTTGCATAACTTGCCTGTTGCCTCTGCTTATTCGGCCAAGGTTTTCTGTAAGGCGGCTATCAGTGCTTTGTGGGTTGCTGCAAGAGAATATTTTTCAACGATCGCGCGTTTACCCTGGTTGCCAAGTGACTGTCGCAATTGGCTATCGCTCAAGAGCTGGGTCATTTTTTGGCAGGCATCTTGTAGATTCCCTTCCTGATATATCAAACCATCCTTTAGATGCTGTGTAGCTTCACAGACGGAAGGGTTGCTGGAGACAAGTACTGGAAGCCCTGCGCGCATATATTCGAGAATGGCGAGGGAGTAACCCACTTCGCCCCTGCTTGGGTGAAACGCAATATCGCAGCTATTGAGGATCTGATCGATATTATTAACGCGCCCAAGAAAAGTGACGTGATTGCCGATGGCGAGTGAGTGTGCCATGGTTTTTAAAAATTCCAGATCGGGGCCATCACCACAATAAATAAAATGAAATCCATGGCATTTTTGTTGGTGAACCAATTGGGCAAAAACATCTAACGCAAAATCCACGCCTTTATAGAGGTTTGCTCTGCCGGTACTGACAATTAACAAAGTGTCAGTAGCTACACCTAATTGCGCGCGCAAATCCAGTGGCGGGTTTTGCGTTGCTTCTGTTATCGGAATGCCATTAGGTGCTGCGAAGCATTTTTTGGCGGGCAGGCAGCTGATATTGATCAACCGGTCTTTGACGTATTCTGTTGCGCCGATTGCGGCGTCGACTACCAACAACGGCATTCGCGCGCGACAGGATTTAAGAAATTTACGCAGTCCGGTAGGGCGCGTGCGAATTCCGGGGGTATGGTCGTGGACGATAATTTTTTGTACGCCCGCCAGCTTGAAAAACAAATAGCTCCAATGGCTGGTGGGGCGGTCACTGAAATAAACCACAGCAATGTTGTGCTGTTTTATAAAGCGTATATGTTGCGCAAGATCCGCGAATTTTTTTACCCCAAAATCAAACGCAATCGTGCGAATTTGTGCGTCCTGAATTGCTTTGGGCAGGATAGAAATACTGGGGTAGGTAATCACCACTTCATAATCAGTAGAGAATTCAGCGTGAATTTTTACCCAGAAACTTTCCATCAACCACCAGGCATAGCCAACATTAGAGTCCCAGTTGGCGACGCACAGTAAGGTGGGTTTGCTATTGGGCTCTGACAAATTGACCACCCGCGACTTTCATTCTGTTCAATGCATCAAAGCTATAGCCAAAATTGGCAATATCTTGTTTGTATAGCTCGGCCACTTTTTGGATTGCGGCGGGCGAGTACACCTCTCTGTAGCCAGCGCGTTTGGATGCGTTGGTGTGTTTCAAATCAGTTTGTGGCAATTTCAGGTGCGCACAAATCGCATCAAAATCCTGTTGAATGGTTTCAAAGTAACCCAGATGATCAACGATTGGATTGCCTTGCCTGTCGCAAATAAAATCGCATTGTGGCCATAAATGTATGTGCGCATGCAGACGCTCAGCGGTGAGCCAATTCAGTACAAAATCATCGAACGAATGAATGCCTGCTAAATGTGCTTTCGCCCATTCGGCGTCCTTGGCATTCCAGCCGCCACCTTTTAAGTAAGAGTAAGCGGAATAGAGCCTGTCCCAAGGATTGCGCACAAAAGTAAACTTGAAAAACTGGTTGTAGTCGCGACGGCCATAAATCACCCGATATTCCTGTGCCGTGTAATGGTAGGGAAGTTCACCGAACAGGCTAAGCGCCAGAGAGGTGCCGGCGGCTTTGGTGATGTGCACAAAAATACATTTATTTTGATAATAATGGCGCAGGGAAAAATCGCCCTTATCCGAAGGGAATATCGCCGTTTTTAACGATTCAATTTCCTGTTGGTTACGCAACTTGTAAAACCAGAAGCGTGTCTCCTTGGGAATTAACTTTCCATATAAATTGCGCAGCAATTGCATTGTGATTCTCTGTCTCGGGCTTCAATGGGTTGTGAGCGGGGTGCCTGCTAAGCCAAATAGTTTTTTACCAAACGATTAAAATCATTCGTTTTACCCAATGCATGAAAAAATGGGTTGAGTAAATTTTCTTTGGTGTTGTAGCGCAAGGGAGTGAGATTGTCGGCTTGGTAAATTTCACCACCGGCACCCTGCAGGACCGCGTGTGCTGCTGCTGTGTCCCACTCTGAGGTGAGGCCAAGGCGCGGATATAT
>NZ_JBRFPI010000091.1:9766-13082 GCF_053579595.1 Cellvibrio sp. | reverse complement strand
CGACAAACGCAAATTTCACGTCGATAGAAAACGAGGTTTTATCCTGATATTCCACCTCTGCTTCAGCGAGCGCTGAACCGCCGACCACACTCCAATACACGGGTTTAAAACCTTTGTGCAGATGGCCGTTTTCAGCGATTTTACCGAGCGCGCGAATGATGTCGGCTTCAAATTTGTAGTCCATGGTCAGATAGGGTTTATCCCACTCACCCAAAACCCCCAAGCGCACAAAGTCAGCCTTTTGGCCTTCAACTTGTTTAGCGGCGTATTCGCGGCACTTATTGCGGAAAGTTTTTACATCAACTTTGTCGCCCGCTTTACCGATTTTTTTCTCAACGTTGTGCTCAATCGGCAGACCGTGACAATCCCAACCCGGCACATAGGGCGCGTCAAAACCGCTCAGGGTTTTGCTTTTTACGATAATGTCTTTAAGAATTTTGTTAACCGCGTGACCTATATGAATATCGCCGTTGGCGTAGGGTGGGCCGTCATGCAAAATAAATTGCTCACGGCCAACACGCGCAGCGCGAATCTGTTGGTACAGATCGCTCGCTTGCCATTGTTTCAACATGTCCGGCTCGCGCTGGGCGAGGTTTGCTTTCATCGCAAAACCGGTGTTAGGCAGATTCAGTGTTGTTTTGTAATCGATCATGATTCACGGTCAACTTGTTAACAAAAATGTTTAGAAAAATGGCGGAAAACGCCAGAAAATTATTACTTGTCTTTTACTTCAAACCGGTCAACTACCTTCGGCATAGCGACAAGAATGGCTAAAGCCAACAGGGTGCAAAGGATCGCTGAAGATTCGCGCCCCAATCCTGCCGCAACACCAATGGCCGCTGTCAACCAAATACCGGCGGCTGTAGTTAAGCCTTTAAGATCCTTTTCATCATTTCCTTTCAAAATTGCCCCGGCACCCAGAAAACCAATACCCGCAATAATGCCTTGCACTACCCGGCTTAATTCCTGTTCCGAAAGCCCTGCTTGCTGCGGAATGAGTACAAATAATGCCGAGCCAATGGCGACCAGCATATGCGTTTTAATACCCGCTGCTTTACCACGCTGCTCGCGTTCAAACCCTAAAATTCCGCCTAACAATGCGGCCATCAGCAGGCGAATTATGAGAGTGGTAATTTCACTTACATCTTTCAGATCAGAAAACTCAGCCACAAACGCGTTGGATATTTGTTGCCAGACACTGTTCATATTGAGTATTCCCGGAAAATCAGCTGAGGCTATTGCCGCTGAAAAAATTCAGCCCTTGTGCAATATCCATTTGCAATTGTGCTTGCAGCTCATCCAAAGAATTGAATTTTTTTTCATCGCGCAATTTTGTATGAAAAATTACGTCGATCATCGCGCCGTACACTTTGCGCGAGAAATCAAACAGGTGAACTTCCAGCAGTGGTTTTTTATCGCCAGTGACGGTAGGGCGCACACCAACGTTGGCCACACCCTGATGTACACTGCCATCGACAAATTTTACCGTGACCGTAAATACACCGTGCAATGGTGAGCGATAGCGGCGCAGATGCACGTTGGCGGTGGGCACACCGAGTTTGCGCCCGAGCTGCTGGCCGTAGGCTATGCGCCCACTGATGCTGTAAGGCTTACCCAACAGGGTTTCAGCATGGGCAAAATCACCCACTTCCAACAGCTGACGGATGCGCGTACTGCTTACACGCTCACCGTTAATTTCCAGCGTGCAGGTATCAGTCACACCAAAACCGCGCTCACTACCGACTTTTTGCAGCAAGGCGAAGTCGCCACGGCGATCACAGCCAAAACGGAAATCATCGCCGACGACCAAATGTTTAATCGCCAAGCCGTCCAGCAATACTGTTTCAATAAAGGCTTCGGCGGTCAGGTTGCGCAAGGTTTCGTTAAACTGCACGCACAGCACCCGCGCGACGCCAGCGGCGAGCAAGGCCTGCACTTTTTCGCGCAGGCGCATGAGGCGCGCTGGCGCTTTATCACCGGAAAAAAACTCATGGGGCTGGGGCTCAAACACGATTACCACGGCAGGCAATTGATACTGCTGCGCAACCGCAATTAACTGACGCAGTATGGCTTGATGACCGAGATGCACGCCATCGAAAGAGCCTATGGTCGCCACGCAGCCGCGATGCCAGGGGCGCAGGTTATGTAACCCGCGAATAAACGCATGTGCCGCTGGATTCACGCTGTGTACTGCCCTCAACCAAATTGCCTGAAAAATGAAGGCGGGAAGTATACAGGAGCGGCGGCGTCTGAGCCTACCCCGAGCCAGAATCAGTGCTGGGATTTGAAATCGCGCAGGCGAACACCCACCACAAAAAGCGCCGCCAGATAAGCTACAAGCCCCGCCACACAGACCACTGCAAGACGCAGGATTCGCTCCATCACGCCCCACTCAGACCAGAGATTCCAGAAAAAGAGGAAGCCGAGCAGTACCGCAACCAGTGCCAGATTCGCCGCTCCGTAGCGCAACCATAACCTTGGCCAATTGCTGGCCGGGTTGTAAACCTCACTTTTGCGCAGACCGCGATAGAGCAAATACGCATTCACATAAGCAGCCATCGCCGTCGTAAACGCCAGACCGACATGACCCAAGCCCCAGAGCATTACCAGCGGAATCACCACAATGGGCTTCATCACAATATTGGCGATGATGGCGATAATCCCGATACGCACGGGCGATTTCATATCCTGCCGCGCGAAATAACCGGGCACCAGCACCTTGATCAACATAAAGGCAAACAAGCCGAGCGCATAGGCCTTGAGACTGTAGGACGACATCAGGATATCGCTGGACTCCATCGCACCATGATAGAAAAGCGTGAAGAGAATTGGCTCTGCCAGAATGATCAGCGCGAGCGTTGCAGGCAGTGCGATCAGCACTACAAAGCGAATCGCCCAATCGAGCATTTGACTGAATTTTTCCCCCGATTGTGTGGCACTGAGGCGCGATAAGCCGGGCATGATCACCGTTGCAATCGCCACACCGAACACTCCCAGGGGTAATTCCACCAAGCGGTCGGAATAGAACAGCCAGCTTACGGCACCATCACCCAATTGGGTGGCAATAATGGTATCCAGCAGCAAATTGAGCTGGCTCACGGACACACCAAACAGCGCTGGCGTCATCAGGATCAAAATCCGTTTAACACCAGGGTGCGACCAATCCAGCTTGGGCGATGGCAACAGGTGGATTTGGCGCAAAAACGGCAATTGGAACAACAATGAAAAAATACCCGCCGCGATAATACTCCAGGCAAGTGCATGGACGGGGCTAGGGAAATATTCCGTCAGCAGCAGCGCCCCGGCGATCATAAAC
>NZ_JBRFPI010000091.1:0-9756 GCF_053579595.1 Cellvibrio sp. | reverse complement strand
TTCGAAGGCGCTCATCTTTATCAGGGCGATCTGCGTGATTGCCGGGATGGCGAAACGGTCGTAACTATTGAGAATTGCCCCGGCAAAACCGGTAAGCGAAATCAGCATCAGATAGGGAAAGGTGATGCGTACCAACTCGGTCAGCAAACCAAATTTAGCGGGATCAGACAGATACCCTGGCGCAAAAACCAGTGAAATACCTGCCGCACCAACCACGCCTACAAGGGTTACCGCCACCAAAATCGAGCCGAGACAACCGGCTACTTTATCAACTAACTCTTTGACCGCTGCATGCGAACCTTTTTCGCGGTATTCAGAAAGCACCGGAATAAACGCCTGGGAAAACGCCCCCTCCGCAAACAAGCGGCGGAAAAAGTTAGGGATTTTCTGTGCAACGCCGAAGGCATCCATGGCGCCGCCCGCACCCAACACACTCGCCAACACGATATCGCGGACCAAGCCCAGCACCCGCGAGACCATGGTCATAGACCCGGTGAGCAAGCTGGAGCGCAGCAGGCTTTTGGGCTTGGCCGGTTTTTCAGGGGATGGGCATGGGGGTAACTCGGTGTCAGACACGGGAAATCCTGCAGGGGTAAAAGTTGCGGCATTATCCAACGTCTCAAGCTTGGGAGATAGTCACCCAGGAGCGGCTCCCGCCTGAAAATATAAAAAGAAAGTTGACATTAATCGCACCGCAGAATACTGTACATAAAAACAGTAACAACTTTGAGGATTTACACAATGGCAGTAATCGCCGTTTGGCTATGTGATCGGGATGGCAGTATGTTTGAAGATAAAAAAGTCGCAGAAGAGCACGATAAATACCTGGAACTTGCCGCCAACATCACCCAATTGATTGAAGAAAATATTCCTGGCATTGATGAGAAGTACAGTGAAGCCATTGGTATTTTGCTCGCCCAGCGCCGCGAGCTACTCGCCAAAGCCTGTAAAGGCAAGCCGGATGAATTATTACAGCCTTTCACTTATGAGAAGCCTGTAACCCTGAACAGTAAAACTGCCACAGCCACGGATAAGGATGACTAGGTAGCGGCAGTTGCTGTAGGTGCCGGTGTGCCCACACTCACCGGTGCAGCCAATGGTTGCCCACACACCCATTGGCAGTCAAACAACTGAATCACCACTTCAGTGGTTTGTACGTGTTTAGGTGTGCCTCCCGAATAATTGGATAACTACTCCCCAGCAGTTGTTTGATGATTGGGTTGCACACCTGCTTCCAATCACTTATCCCTGCCCAGCTGTCAGCCACGGCTGATGCAGGCGGTAAGCTGCTTTCACCACTGCACCTTTTCCCTATGGAACCTCAACGGGTGCGGTGGTTTTTTATCGTCCTTTAATATTAAAAACACCATGCAATTGCGCTAAATTCAACTAAAGTAAGGAGATTGTATACTAGTAGGGTGATTACGAATGTTCCGGATTTATACAACAACTCGCACTCCGCGCCCAGCCTTTTGGTTCATCCTTTTCTTATTTTGCCTGTCACTGGAAACCGCAGCAAAACCATTGCGCGTAGTGGAAGGCAGTAACAGCATAGAAACCTATGCGAGAGGGCTTTTAACGCTCGCGCTCAGTAAATTGCCGGAAAAATTTGAAATAGAACAAACCATAGCGAGCAACAGCGAAGAACGCATGGTGAGTATGGTTATGGACAACCAGTTAGATGTTGTCTGGTATGCCACCACCAATGATCTGGAAGAGCGTTTGCAACCCATCCGAATTTGCATCTATCGCGGCCTGTTAGGCTACCGCGTGCTGATGATAAAAAAAGGCACTCAACATAAATTTGATGCCATTCAAACTGTGGAGGATTTGAAACGAGTATCACTTGGTCAAGGCCGCTTTTGGGCAGACACCAATGTACTGACCGCCAACAATCTCAACGTGGTCAAAGTATTGAAATACGAAGGGCTGTTTTACATGCTCGACGGCGACCGCTTTGATGCCTTTCCGCGCGGCGCCCACGAACCCTGGTCGGAAATGCAGCGCTACCCGAAACTGGCGCTGGATGTTGAGCAACATTTGCTGATCTCTTACACCAATCCCTTTTATTTTTTTGTGAATAAATCCAACACTAAGCTGGCAGCAGATATTGAGCGCGGATTGCGCATCGCCATTGAAGATGGCAGCTTTAATGAATACTTTCTCAATGACCCCACCGTAAAAGATGTGATGGCCAAAGCCAATTTGAAAAACCGCACACTCATTAAACTGGATAACCCGGGGCTGCCGAAAAAAACGCCAGTGGATGATGCATCACTCTGGTTTGACCCCTATTCATTTACTGAATAACTAACCCGACCAAACCGAAAGACATCGCCCTGTTAGCAACAGGGCGAATCGAAATCACCACTAACGGTACATATTCAAATACTGCACCATGCGCGGGAAGTCCGCTCGATTGGGGCTGCTGCCATGGGGTAATGCCTGGTGCCAGATAATCAAATCACCTGCATTCGCAGCGATAGGTTTAACCGGCCACAGTGTCCAATCCTGCTGTTGCAAATCCACACCCTGCGGCTGCTCGGCCAACCACTGATCAATTTTTTTGTGGAAGCCCGGCACGCAACAAAAGGCGCCCTGATTTTCCGCCACATCGGTTAAATAAATTAACGCTTGGGTGCCAAATGGAACTGGCGCGATCAATTCCACATCCCAATGAATGCCCGGCCCGGGAAATTGCCACTGACTGGTTTCCGGAGGATTAAACCCTACGCGGTCAGTTGTCATCACAAGATCATCGCGCTGCCACAATTGCTGGAAAATCCGGCGGATATAATTCGAATTACGCGCAACCTCAAGTGCAGGGTGGGTGAATAACTGCACCATAATTTTTTTCATCTGCGCAGAAGATTGATACCAACTGGCGGGATCATCTGCACGCATATGCAAAAAATCCCAAATGACCGCGCGCGCTGCGGCAGATTCACCGGCCGATAACACACCGGGAATAATCAGGTAGCCCTGCTCATCCCAATGGGCGAGTTGCTGCTCATTCAATGGCAATCCGGTTTGAACATCCAACTCAGCATTTTTATTTTCAATAAAATTGACTATCGCGCGATTGGTGCGCTGAATTTGATCTTCCGTAATTTCACCTGCATTTGCACTGGCGAGCCAGTACTCAACATCCACCAGTGTATTGGCGAAATACAATTGCTGCATTCCGGGCTCAAGTCCCGCGCCCAATTGATCCAACAAAATGCGATCCAGCAGCCATTCGCTGTCAGGAATTTCCGCCAGTTGCTGCTGCGCTTTTACAGAAGAGTTGGCTTGCTTGCGCAATTGGATCTTGTGCCACAGCCGCTTCAGGTGATAAATACCCTGGCCATTTTTTTCCAAACTATCAGGCAATGGGCATTCGGCAAGCTCGGGTAATTTTTCATACGCAAATACACATTGGGGATATGACCCCAACTCATAGCGAAACCGCAGCAGTGAATTCGGCAGCACCCGCGCATTGCGCTCATACAGTGGCAGTGTGAGCTGCGATTGATTTTCGTGTAGCTGATAATTGCCAAACACTTGGATAAAAGTCGTTAATTTTAAATCCTTTAACGCCGCGGCATAATCCGGCACCCACAGATTTCCATGTGCGCAAGCAGTGTCACCCTTGCCTAGTTGTATCGCCGTAGCCTTATCCAACTGAAAAACCCGACCTAAATGCACATCAGGATTTTTAGGCTCGCCCTGCGCAGGAGCTACACCTGCACTCAACCATAAATCCAACCGAATTATTTCCGGTATCAGCCAACCATCATCTTTCAAAAACTGCTGCAGATGGCTAAAAATGCTCACTTGCGGCTCCTGTATTAATCCCTGCCGCATAGTTTCAGAAATAATCACATCAAATTTTTTCTCGCTTTGCCATGCGCAAGCATCCGCACACTCAGCCTGCACAATAAAATTACCAACACCCAGAAAGTCGATAAGCTGCTGCAATTTTGTCAGTGACTCTACGTGAATATCCAAAAGGGTTACGCGCACCTGTGATGCATCCAACAACGGCAAGAGCGGGATCAACAAGAGCCCAAAGGGACCAGTCCCTGCATACAGCACCTCGATTGGTTGAGCATTTTTTTGCAGTAGCTTTTGTTGGAGCGCGGCGTAAACCCCCTGCATAAAAATCCGCGTCCGCTGCACATCCTCCGCACACTGCGCTGCGGTAGTGGGCGATACCGCTTTACCCTGTGCAGTGATAGTTGCATGCTCATCAAGAAAAAGTGCCGGATGTAAATCCAGACCAGTGATGTTGCACAAATGTTTCACCAACATATCAACAACCCGCTTTGCTTCGCCCGCAGTAGGGCAAGCAAGCAATTCGATCACTAACGAGGTAATGCTACTGGACATAAATCAGAATCCTTGAAAGGGAAACCATAAAAGGTTCTAGCCTAACCTAAATTGCGAATTTTGGTATTTCACGCTATTTCACCGACTGCGATAGAGTACGCAAAAGCACCAGCCATCACCAAGCTGTCATCAAATCAGCAAATTACCTTCATATTGCTGAGCTAGGGTTGCATCGCTATCCATAAACCCAACCCACTTAAGGAGGTTCACATGTTGCGCCGAATCCATTTGCTTGCCAGCGCCTTAGCGCTGACCTTGATTATCCCCTTGACCGCCTGCGCGCATGGCAACAGGGACGACCAGCGCTACAAAGATGATGATAAAAACTCCAGCATCCAGCTCGGCCCACGCCCTTATTTTTTAGTGAATGATATGGATGAAAGCGCGCTGAAAAAGAAACTGCAGAGCTGCCTTAACAGTCCGATCAAAAAAACCAACTTCTCGATTGGCCATCGCGGTGCACCGCTACAATTTCCTGAGCACACCAAGGAATCTTACGAAGCTGCGGCCAAAATGGGCGCTGGCATTTTGGAGTGCGATGTCACCTTCACCAAAGACAAACAACTCGTGTGCCGTCATTCACAATGCGACCTGCACACCACCACCAATATTCTCGCCACACCACTCGCTAGCAAATGCAGCCAGAATTTTTCACCCTTTGATCCTGTGAGCGGTAAAGCAGCGAGTGCCAATTGCTGCACCAGCGATATCACCCTCGCCGAATTTAAGACCCTGCAGGGAAAAATGGATGCCTTCAATCCCAAAGCCACCAGTGTTGGTGAATATCTAAAAGGTACCGCTAACTGGCGCACTGATTTATACGCAAACAAAGGGACGCTGCTGACTCACGCTGAAAGTATCCAATTGTTTAAAAAACTCGGCGTAAAAATGACCCCGGAATTAAAATCGGCGAGTGTACCTATGCCATTTGAAGGCACCTACACCCAAGCCATATATGCACAACAAATGATTAACGAATACAAAGCCGCTGGTGTAAAAGCGCGCGATGTATGGGCGCAATCCTTCGATATTCAAGATGTGCGTTATTGGATTAAAAGCGAACCGGAATTTGGCAAACAAGCCGTATATTTGGATGATGCTAACACCATTGCCGATGTACCAACGGCAACTGATTTGCAAATGTATGCCGACGAAGGCTTCAACATTGTCGCCCCACCGATTTGGGTGCTGCTGGCACTGGACAACAACAATAAAATTATCCCATCCGAATACGCACGCAATGCCAAAAAAGCGGGCCTGAAAATGATTACCTGGTCATTTGAACGCGCAGGCCCACTGAAAAATGGCGGCGGCTGGTATTACCAAACTGTTAATCCAGCGATTAATAATGACGGCGATATGATGGATGCATTACATGTATTGGCGAAGGATGTCGGTGTGATTGGTATCTTCTCCGACTGGCCAGCAACCGTGAGTTACTACGCAAGCTGCATGAATTTGAAATAACAACAAATGATAAGAAAATAAAAAGCCCCGGTCATCGCCGATGATCGGGGCTTTTTATTTTATTCTGCAATTGTGATCCACAAGCCCAAAAACGCGTACCAGTAGCAAACCATGCAGGTACCGCAATGAATCACGACACATCACTCACTCAAGCTGACATCTCGCGCATTATTGAAATGGCTTGGGAAGATCGCACCCCCTTTGAAGCCATAAAAACACTCTACGGTTTAGGTGAGCCAGATGTGCGCGTATTGATGCGGCGCGAGCTGAAACCCTCATCATTTCGCTTGTGGCGTGAACGCGTCAGCGGGCGAAAAACCAAACACCTGCAGTTGCGCTCGCCGGAGATTAATCGCGGCTACTGCCCCACACAATACAAACGCTAAATCACCCCTGACACACAACTAGTTCTGCAGCAGTGTTTCCAGGCACTGCTCAGTAATTCCGTAAAACGCCTTGATATCAGCGATCTGCTGTAAAATTTCGCTATTGTCGCGGGGCGTTTTGCGTTTTTGTGCAAGTATCATTTTATTTTTGCTGGTGTGTTCCAGCGAGATAAATTCAAACACTTTGGTATCGTAGCCGTGCGCCTCTAACAAAAGGGCGCGCAAACCATCGGTGAGCATTTCTGCTTCTTGCCCGAGATGAATGCCGTGTTGCAATACAGGCGCAAGCAACGCGGGGCTTTTTAATTGCGGGCGGATTTGTTTATGGCAGCAAGGCGAGCACATAATAATTTCCGCACCAGTGCGAATACCCATATTGAGCGCGTAATCAGTTGCAGTATCGCAGGCGTGTAAAGCGATCATAATATTGATGTTCTGCGCGGAGAAATGTTGCACATCACCCTGTTCGAATTTAATACCATTGAGCGATAATTTTTGCGCAGTTTGATTGCACAAATCCACCAACCCCTGCCGCAATTCCACACCTGTCACTTGCGTATTTACGCCGAGGTTTGCACTCACATAATCATGCACCGCAAAAGTTAAATAGGCTTTACCTGAACCAAAATCGGCGATATGCAATTCATTGCGCTTGTCCAATCCCGTTTGCTGAATGGCGGTAGATAAGACCTCAATAAATTTATTGATCTGTTTCCACTTGCGCGACATGGCAGGAATAATCTGGCCATTCGCATCCGTAATCCCCAGCTCGCGCAAATAAGGGCGATCTTGCTCCACATAACGCAGCTTATTGCGATTGTGCGCCAGCTCTGGCTGCACATCCCTGGTATCGCTAGACGGTGCTGAATTTTTGTTACGATTTTTATTAACCAGCACTTTACCCTTTTTGCTGAAACTCAACTGGGTTTCCCATTCATCAGTAATCATATGCGCATTGTGAAAATCGCTACCCAAGGATTGCTGCGACTGCACAATCGCTTCTTCGATAGCAAAATTTTTCGTCACATGGTTGGTGCGATACTCGTATAAAAAAGACAGCAATTGCTGATCTTTAATCTGCACCGGGCGAATCGTGATGCGATTCAAATCCACGTCTGCGCCCTTGTATTTGGATAGCACCAAGCGCTGCAGGGCACCAGCAGTAAATGCCTGTCGGCAGTCAGCGAGGAAATTATCCAGTTCCGCAGAGGATTTGGTATCAATCATAAAATTACTCATTAAAAGTAGTTACGCAAACGCTTGTTACCAAATTTTACTACAGCATTCCCATGACTATGGAAAAACTTTCGCCAGCTACAAAAAACGCCGCTCGTGATCAGGCGTTGCCAGAAGGCAATACTCATACTTTCCAAATAATTTATAGCGATTCAAAGCAATGCGGTCATAACACCAATCACGCACTTGTTGCGGGAGAATTTTTGCAATGCCAAGCAGCGGCCAAGGAAAGGGCAATTGCTGTACTATTTCGAGAAATGCATTACTTTTGGCAATCGCTTGATCGCCCTGCACAAGCAACATGGTTTCGAACTGATCAAGCGGATAACCAAACCACTGCAAAATCGCCTGCCCCTGTTCAGATTGTACCGAGCAAAGCTTGAAGTGGTGTTTTTTGTCGAAACGGATAATAAAACGGCTCCAGCGATTACATAGTTTGCATACCGCATCAAATAGAATTATTTGATCACCGGGATTTACTGCGGGTGGGTATTGGGCTTTCATCACAATTATTCCTGCTTCCATTTACGATCCCACCACCACAATATGCACAGTGGCGGCACGATTGCAGCAACAGCAGCGAGATCCACCCACAGATGCAACCACACGCCGCGCTGCATAGAGAGATAAATGTCCTGCGGCGCCCAGAGCAAAATACCCGCCCCCACCCACAGCCAGACTGCAGCGCAGCGGTAGCGATTGGCAACATACACCAGCGCGAAAAGAAATAGAGAAAAGGCTTGCAGGGTCGCGCCGAACAGCGCCATCCACCAGCTATGTAGCGCCATAGCCGCCTGTTGCTCTGGTGTAAATCCAAATACCGCCAAAACATGCACGTGATAATCCGCAAACAGCGGCAGGTCCACCAGCCAAGTCATCCCCATCGCACCAACCAAATGCCCCAGGGCAACCAGATATAACCAGGCCACCAACCAGGGGCGAACTACACGGGCACTTACCATTTTTTCATCCCTCGCTTGACCTATATCAAATACTTCTGTAATTTCAGAATATACTGAAAACTCAGGAATTCCAATATGTCCGAAAAACTAACCCCCATGATCCAATCCTGCATCCTCCACTTTGGCGAAATGGGCAGCCGCTGGGGGATCAACCGCACAGTCGGGCAGATGTATGCCCTGTTAGTGTTGAGCAAAGAGCCGTTGTGCGCGGATGACATCACCGAAGCGCTCGGCATTTCACGCTCCAATGTGAGTATGGGCTTAAAAGAGTTAATGTCATGGGAGCTGGTGAAGCTGCAACACCGGCCGGGCGAGCGCAAAGAATTTTATTCGGCGCCGGGCGATGTCTGGGATATCGCCAAGACCTTGATTGAACAGCGCCGCAAACGTGAAATTGACCCTACGTTATCGACGCTGCGCAATTTGTTGATCGATACCCCCGCTAACGCCGAAGAAGAATACGCGCAGCAGCGTATGCGCGAAATGCACGAATTAATTGAAATGCTCACGCTCTGGACGCAGGAAATCCAGCGGCTCGACTCTGCCCAGCTTGGCAAATTACTCAAGCTCGGCAGCAGTATCGGAAAAGTATTGGATATGAAAGACCGTTTATTAGGCGGCAAAAAAGAATCAACGAAGTGACCGTTTCATCATTGAGGTAACCGATATGCTCGAAACACTCATGCTTTCACGCATACAATTCGCAGCGAATATTTCCTTCCATATTTTATTTCCCTCTATTTCCATCGCGCTTTGCTGGTTTCTATTTTATTTCAAAGTTCGCTACAACCGCAGCGGCGACGAAGTCTGGATGCGCGCCTATCGCTTTTGGGTAAAAGTATTTGCACTCACGTTTGCAATGGGTGTGGTGAGCGGTATCACCATGAGCTTCCAATTCGGTACCAATTGGCCGGGCTATATGGAAACCGTGGGCAACATTGCGGGGCCATTGCTTGGCTATGAAGTACTGACGGCGTTTTTTCTGGAAGCGACTTTTTTAGGTATTATGTTGTTCGGGATTAATAAAGTATCCAACCGCGTGCACACACTCGCGACTTTTTTGGTTGCATTCGGCACCAGCATGTCGGCCTTCTGGATTATTGCATTGAATTCATGGATGCAAACCCCCACCGGTTTTGAAATGCGACTAGTCGGCGACACAATGAAAGCCTTGCCGCTGGATTGGTGGGCAATTATTTTTAATCCATCTATGCCCTATCGTTTAGCGCATATGCTGATTGCATCGGGTTTAACTGCTGCATTTTTAATTGCCGGGATTTCCGCGTACCGCATTTTAAAAGAGGACCATAAACCGGCGCCACGCCTCGCGCTCA
>NZ_JBRFPI010000090.1:0-13364 GCF_053579595.1 Cellvibrio sp. | reverse complement strand
ATTTAAGCCAGTAACTCTTTAAGTAACTGAGTATGCCGCTCTGCCTGTCGCGCAAGCCCGATGTGCTGGCTGGTAATTAGCGCCTGGAATTCCGCGAGGGCCACAGTGAAATCGTCATTGATAATCAAATAATCAGCCTCGACATAGTGCGACATCTCGTTAATTGCCTCACTCATTCGCGCTTCAATCACAGCGACATCATCTTGCCCGCGCCCTGTTAACCGCTGGCGCAAACACGCCAAAGAAGGTGGCAGGATAAACAGGCTCACCGTGTCCGGCATTAATTTGCGCACTTGCTCGGCGCCCTGCCAATCAATCTCCAGAATGACATCAATTCCCTGTTTCAGGGTATCAACCACCCATTGCTGGGAAGTGCCATAGAGATTGCTAAACACCCGTGCGTGTTCGAGGAAAGCGCCCTGCTCTAACATGGATTCAAAGGTCGCATGATCGACAAAATGGTAATTCACCCCGTCGATTTCACCGGGGCGCATGGGGCGGGTGGTGTGGGAGACAGAAACACAGACTTCTGGATTGGATTTCACCAGTGCGCTGACCAGACTGGTTTTGCCTGCACCTGATGGCGCAGAAACGGTATAGAGGGTGCCAAGATTAGCCATGGAAGAACCTTATCAGCAGAAAAATTGGGGCCAGCAGAAATGTTATGAGGGAAATTATGGCACAGCTTGCTGCAACGCACAGCCAAAGGATCAATAGATAGAAATGACCTGTTAAAACCGGTACTGCAAAGAGAGTCAAAATGTGGATAAATATGTCATAGTAAGCCACTTCACCGATCAGCTCGTGAGCACTCCATGTTGCGCCAACTCCTCTCAATCACCCAAACCGCCGAACGCCTGCGCGTGCGCCCCGAATATGTGCGTGAGCTAGTAGCAAAGAAACGTTTGAGCTTCACCCATGGCGAGCAACTGGATGCAGCGCAAGTAGAACAGCTTGCGCGTCTGATGGAAAAACTGCGCAAGAATGGGATTGCGACGCTGGTGGAAATTACTGCGCAGGGCGACCTTGAGAGATAATTTCATCTATCGTAAAAACATGCATTTCAGCATACAGCCCCACTGTTTGTTAGCATCCGCGTTAACGCCACTCTAAATTGTCCGCCTGACTAAGCATCAGTGACGCAATCGTTTTTCTCTTTTTACATCCTATGGCATTATTCCGTTTTGGTGGTTTTGGAAGCTCTTTATAAGAAAGTCGCAGTAACTATTTATTAAAAAATTAAGGCTACGTGGGAAACCATTTTTTGGAGAAAAAGTGACAAATCTACATCGTGATTACCGATTGACACAAACTATAGCAATTGTAAATTTACTTGCCGTAATTTGGCTGGGCATTCAAATAAACAGACCGGCAGAGCAATTTCACTATGCAAACTTTGGTACCCAAGCGCAACTTGTTAGTGCCACTCCTGCAGCTACAAGAATTAAACCCGGACAGCCAATAAAGTTCACTGTCAAGTGGTGGCTCTCTGCTCCACTGCCACCAAATCATAACATTTCTTATTATGTTAGAAATCATAAGCATGAGTTGGGGCGTTTAGACACCAACTCCATAAAGTCTACTTCTATAAAATTCACAGACATTCCTGCTGATGGAATTCTATTTACAGATGAGTTGGAAATTCCTACCAGAAGAAATATACCGCCAGGTATTTATGAAGTCGTGGCTTTTATTTTTCCGCCAGACGATTTCAAAATAAATCCTGCAAGAGGTTCTGCTATCTACGAAGTGCAACGGACAATTTTCAATATTGAAGCGCGTCTTTAAGGGAATTTAAGGAACAATTTAATGCCATATGCAGTAATCAAATTAAAGGCCTTTTACTCAGCGTTAGCAATTGTGTTCGTGTTCATACAGTTGCTAATCCAGTCTGGGGCTCAAAATTCAGGCATCTCAATAATTTTCATCAATGTTTTGAATATTTGCTCAAGCGGTCTTGTACTACTACTGCTCGGAGCACATCTTGGAAAACTTTTTCGAACCTATCAAGTTGCAAAAATATTTTATTCGGCATTACTGATTCATATTCTTCTGCAATATTTTTACTATTCTATAGCTCAGTATTTTCAACCATCCATGGTAACTGAATGGTTTATACCTGTTGGGCCAACACATTTCACCGCCGCTTGTTTAATTGGTTTGATACTTGTTCAGATTGACCGAGTGCTGCATCAGCAAAAAATTGTGATGCTATTGATAATGCTAGGCATTTTAGGGCTTATATATACCTGTATTAATTTTCACCTTTCTTTATGTGTTCTATCTGTTGCGCTAGGATACTATCTGGAAAAACGACAGACATCAAAACCAGCCAAAGATACATTCTGTCATTTACTGATATCGCAACAGATAGAGTTGTGGTTTTTATCTGCACTAATACTGTCATTTTTTTCCGCTATTTTATTTGCTGTAATTGGCGCTTCGCCGACGATGACCTATGCAGGGTGCTTTGGATTTGCAGTGGCGACACTGGTGATCGCAGTGCTCCCGGTAACAGTCCATTTTTTAAGTTGGTGGATTGACTGGGTTAGCTGGGCAAGCCGGACAAAAATTTCCCCTGCCCAACAAGTGGAGCCGATAGATAAGCGCTTTTCAAGCAGTTATGAACTTCTGGCCTATTTCCAAAAATCTGTTCTTTGGGTGCTAACCCTAATATTTCTTGCAATTGTAATCGTGGAGGTGCCGGTTCGAGGTTGGGACATAAATGAACTAATTCGTTGGGTGGAAAATTCATTTTATTTTTTTTCCATCAGCGCTTTTACTATCTGTTTGATCTATTTTGTCGTACGCATTTTTTTGGCCAGAATCGCTGCGGCCTTATTTACGATTACGCTTATTTTATTAGTGTCCGTTATTAATTATCTTAAAGTTCAATTTCTTGGAGTCCCTTTAATGCCAACTGATTTCCATATGGTGAATCAGGCATTCGACTCTTTAATTTTTATTGCGGGGAAGCAATTCGCCGTATTAATTTATGGTGCAATTTTTTCATCATTCATTGGTTTCATTTATTTGTTGTGGAAATTTCCATCGTTTTTGGTTAACAGAAAAATATGGGCGGCACTGCGAGGTTTGATTGCTTTTGGGCTAATATTAGGTTTCTTGCATTATCCTAATAAAGTATTTGATGAGTCCCGCATTCCCAATGCTTGGGATATGCCAGGTGCGGCACAGCTATATACCTACTCCGGATTTTTCCCTAGCTTTATATATAAACATATCGCTGGATTTACCCTTGAAAAACCAGAAAACTATAGTAGTAATTCAGTGAATTTATTGGCGCAAGCAAGCAATATAAAAGTAGACATACCAACCGAAAAACCTGCACAGGTACAACCTCACGTCATTGTTATTCAGTCAGAAGCTTTTTGGGATCCAGGACAACTTGCCGACGGATTGTTTCCCGAAGGTTCTCCCGGTGATTTGGATAACTTATGCAGCACTTTGTCCACGTTAGAATCAAATTGTGCATCAGGCTATGTTGAGGTTCCCTCGTTCGGGGGGATGACTGCAAACACTGAGTTTGAATTTTTAACCGGAATAGCCCTACAGTTATTTCCTGGTGTAAGCGTGCCATTTGTACATTTTATTGAAAAACCAATGCCTAGTATTGTCTGGCGTTTTCACCAAGCTGGATATAAAACTCTCGGCATACACGCCAGTGAGGGTTGGTTCTGGGGTCGGGACAAATCATATCCCCTGCTTGGTTTTTCTGAATTTAAAGATGTTGATTACTTCAAAGAGGCCGAGCGCAATAAACTCTACGTTACTGATCGCGCAATTAACGGACTGATTCTGCAGCAGCTTCAGCAAGCTCAAGAACCGCAGTTTATTTTTACGGTAACTATGGCAAACCATGGGCCATTTGAAGATGATCGTTATCAGGGATTGCCCCCAATTTCTATTAATTGGTCAGCAGCTCCGCAACTTCCAGAATCTGAACGTCAGACCCTAACCACTTACTCAATAGGTGTTCGTGAGTCACGTGACGCCTTGGCGGAATTAATTAGTGAATTTCAACAACAAAACTCCCCTCCGGTTATCATCTTGTTTTATGGTGATCATCTACCTATTCTGGGTGCAAACTTTAAAATTTATCATGAGACAGGATTTAAACCTGAAAGTATTGGGATGGCATTTCAGGAGTTCTACTCAACACCCTATCTGGTTTGGAGTAACCAACCATTTGATAAAAGTTGGTCGAGGCACATGCCCATCACTTTTTTCGGTCAACGTTTAACGCAAATGGCAGGTTTAGGAGAGTCCGGGCTGGAAAAAACAATTGATAAACTTCGTGAGACTAATTTTTTTAACAAACCAACTCGTGCGGATTTGCTCAATGGTAATCCTGTGCGTCTTCTTTCAGATGAGGAAAAACAACTGCGGCTACTATATGAGCATGCGTTTTTTGATGCCTTTTTTAATCAGGGAGGGTTAGGTTTCTTTGGCATTACAGATCCTTTCCCAATAGCGAAACCAGAATAACTCACTCTGATGTAGGCTAGTTCCACCCTATCAGTCACAATTTGGTAATGAGTTAATCACGCTGCTGTTCGCGCACTTCGTAATAGGTCTGCTCGGAAATTTTTTGGTAGGCCGCCGAGTCTTTCATAAACGCGGAATATGAATCGTAAACCTTTTTAAATTGCGGATCTTTCGCAGCTTGCTGCGCATAAACCTGCTGCGAAATTTCATAAAAATGCTTCAGTACTTCATCCGGCAATCTGCGAATTTGCACTCCTTGATTATCAACCAGTTCTTTCAAGGCACGGCTGTTGTGCGCGGTGTAACTGTCAAACATATCCTGACTCATCGCGCGCGCGGCGTAGGTCACAATCGCCTGTAAATCCTTGGGTAAATTTTCAAACGCAGTTTTGTTGATGATCAACTCCATCGACGGTCCTGGCTCATGCCAACCGGGATAGTAATAATATTTTGCGATCTGCTGGAAACCAAACGCCAAATCATTTTCCGGCCCGACCCATTCCGCCGCATCAATAACACCGGTTTGCAACGCGGTATAAAGTTCACCACCGGGAATATTTACCGATGTTCCACCGGCCAGATTAAATACTTCTCCCGCCAAACCGGGAATGCGCATTTTTAACCCGCGCAAATCGTCTACTGAATTAATTTCGCGATTAAACCAGCCGGCCATTTGCACGCCAGTATTACCCGCTGGAAAGGGAATTAAATTAAACGGGGCATAAAGCTCGCGCCACAATTCCAAACCGCCGCCGTGGTTGATCCAGCCATACAATTCCTGCGCATTCATCCCAAAGGGCACTGATGTAAAAAATTGCGCGGC
The DNA here is from genome assembly GCF_053579595.1 of Cellvibrio sp. Taxonomy (NCBI): domain Bacteria; kingdom Pseudomonadati; phylum Pseudomonadota; class Gammaproteobacteria; order Cellvibrionales; family Cellvibrionaceae; genus Cellvibrio; species Cellvibrio sp. Next base: position 8,035 of record NZ_JBRFPI010000090.1, on the reverse strand, counting down.
GGGCACTTTGCCGCGCCAGAAATAACTGCCGGAATGCCCCATCTCCACACTGCCAGATGACACCGCATCAAACACACCCATCGCTGGCACTAATTCATTCGCACCATACACATGAATCTGCAGACGACCACCAGACATTTCATTGATAACGCGCGCCACATTTTCCGCGCCCACACCCAAACCGGGCGTATTTTTCGGCCAAGAGGTCACCATTTTCCAATGGTATTGCTGGGAAGAAACTGCCGAAGAGGTTTGCGCACTTGCAGGCGTGTTTTGCACTGCATCTTTAGGCTTGGATTTTTCCAGCACTAAAGCCGCAAATACTGCCGCCAAGGCGGCGATAAGGATGACAACAACAAGCGGGTACCAGTTAATGGATTTATTATTCATAGTTCCTTCGCTTTACAATCTGAAAAAATAGTTACACTTTTATCTCTGCGGCGAATTTTGCTACAGGCGTAGCCTTTTTGGCTACACCTTAGGCAGAGGCTTTACAGCGCCTGCAACTTCGCATATTGCATCACCAAGCGCTTGATGCCGATGGTTTCAAATTTCACTTGGATAACCGCATTCGGCCCCGAGCCTTCGAACTGCAAAATCACACCTTCGCCAAACATGGCATGAGTGACGCGCTGGCCGAGACGGAAGCCAGTGTCTTCACCGGTATCGTACATGGGCTGGCGCGTTGAGGGTTTGGTGAGCGGGCGATTAAAACTGACCGGACGGGTGACCGCGGTTTTTAAACGCACTTCTTCGATACAATCTTCAGGAATTTCTTTCACAAAACGGGACACCGCGTTAAAGGTTTCATTGCCGTACAAGCGACGGGTTTCGGCATAACTGATAAATAACTTTTCCATAGCGCGAGTGATGCCCACGTAACACAGGCGCCGCTCTTCTTCCAATCGATCCGGGTCGTCCGCCGACATTTTATGCGGGAACAAACCCTCTTCCACACCGGCCAAAAACACCAGCGGAAATTCCAACCCCTTGGCCGAGTGCAGCGTCATTAATTGCACCGCATCTTCAAATTCATCGGCCTGGGTTTCACCGGCATCGAGTGCCGCTGTATCTAAAAATTGTTGTAGCGGCGAGAGCTCTTCATTCTCTTCTTCCGCATCGAATGCGCGGCAGGCAGTAATTAATTCCTGCAAGTTTTCGCCGCGCGCCTGACCTTTTTCGCCTTTTTCATTTTGATGGAATTCGAGCAAGCCGGTATCTTCGATGACTTGTTTGGCAATCATATCGAGCGATGCGGTATCGCCATGGATATCAATTGCGTTTGCATCCAGCGCGAGCTTTTCAATCAAATTTAAAAATGATTGCACCGCATTGCCGGCGCGCGCAGCGAGTACGCGTTTGGCCACCATTTGTTCGGCTGCTGCCCAGAGCGAACAGCCCTGTTCGCGTGCAAACAAACGAATATCGTCAACGGTTTTGCCTCCGATACCGCGCGTCGGAGTATTAATCACCCGCTCAAAACCGGCATCGTCGTGGCGGTTGCTGATCAAGCGCATGTACGCAATCGCATTTTTAATTTCAAGGCGATCATAGAAACGTTGGCCGCCGTAAATGCGATAGGGAATTGCCTCGCGCAATAACGCCTCTTCCAATACGCGCGACTGGGCGTTGGAGCGATACAAAATCGCGATGGTTTTTTTCTCGCGGCCTTTGCGCGCCCAATCCTGAATGCGCTCGACAATAAAACGCGCCTCGTCCTGTTCGTTATATGCGGCGTAAAGGGAAATCGGGTCGCCTTTTTCACCCTCAGTCCACAACTCTTTGCCGAGGCGGCCGTAGTTGTGTTTGATCACCGCGTTGGCGGCCTTGAGAATATTGCCGGTGGAGCGATAGTTTTGTTCGAGGCGATACACCTGCGTGTTGGCAAAATCCTGCGAGAAGCGCTGAATGTTTTCAATTTTTGCCCCGCGCCAACCGTAAATCGATTGGTCGTCGTCGCCCACTGCGCTCACGCAGGCCATTTTACCCGCAAGTACACGCAGCCATGCATATTGCACGCTGTTGGTATCCTGAAATTCATCAACCAATACAAACGGGAAGCGCTGTTGATAGTGTTCGAGGATGTGCGGTTTATGCAGCCAGAGTTCGTGGGCACGCAATAAAATCTCGGCAAAATCCACCATGCCACCGCGCTGGCAATCGTCTTCATAGGCGCGATAAATTTGCAGCATGGTGCGCACAAACGGATCGCCGGAATCCTGAATGTGCTGAGGGCGCAAACCTTCATCTTTCTGACCGTTGATGTACCACTGCGCCTGTTTGTGCGGCCATTTGTTTTCGTCGATATTGAGCGTTTGGTAAACGCGTTTGATCAGGCGCAGCTGGTCGTCGCTATCCAGAATCTGGAAATTCTGCGGCAGTTTTGCATCCTGCCAATGGGCTTTCAGCAGGCGGTGCGCAAGGCCGTGGAAGGTGCCGACCCACATAGCACGGCTGTTGATCGGTTGTCCGTTCTGATGAAAGAGTTCATCGAGCCGCGCGCGCATTTCACGCGCAGCCTTGTTGGTAAAGGTCACCGCCATAATCGAATAGGGCGATACTTTTTCTACCTGGATCAGCCAGGCGATACGGTGCACCAGCACGCGAGTCTTGCCACTGCCTGCCCCGGCGAGGATCAATTGATTGCAGGCTGGCGCCGAGACAGCATCGCGCTGGGCGTTATTGAGCGAATCTAATAGGAGGGAAACATCCATAACCAGAGCCAGTAAAAAAGAGTGCGGCGATTTTACTGGCTAGATATACATATAGCCATCTTTGTTTTCGGAGGAGAGCGTGTTTTAGATTGCGAATTACTTGCTGTTGTAGCTTTTGGTGCGAACTAATGCTGAAGCCAAAACGGCAACGACCAGAACCAGCAGGAGTGCCGATTCGGGTCTGGCATCCTGTGTCGCGGTATGCTCAACACGAAAACTGGCCAGCGCCTTGTCAGCGAGTTCGATGGGGAGATCGTCTTGCGCGGTCTCAACACTCTTTTTAGCTGTCACTTCCGAGGCCACACATTCCAGATTTGAGGCAGACTCAATACCGGCTAACTTGATGCAATCTAGCAGCGATGCATTAGCGCTTGCGGCAGCTAGCAATGCCGCAAGCATGAATGCCAGTTTGATGTTTTTACTACGAACGTAATTCATGTCCTTTTCTCGCGGAGGTGCTATCTGCTGGGTATCACTGACTTTAGCAGTAAATATTCGTGATTCAAGTCACATTAATGTGTGACATTTGATGTCAATCGCCATGAAAATGAATATTTAGGCGACAAGGGTGTGACTTTACTGGGATAGGAGGATGCTATCTGTGCGCCATGTAACAGCTGGCTATATACGGAGTTCTAGAAAGGAAAAAATGATCCAGGAATTTGCTCTTTTCGCAGTAACGCGGCTATATCCATACTGAGCGCTACACCGGCATGCACCAAAACGCCACCCCAAATCGAGCGCGATTGCAGTGCAAGAATGCCGAGAAATAGGCCAAACAAAATTGCGCCGGTTGCTTCAAGGGCAAGCTTGGGCAAATGGATCATCATATAGGGTACACACATCACCCAGATCGCATTGGCGCCCATAGCCGGACGCAGGGCATTGAGCATAAATCCGCGAAAGAAGAATTCGAGGAATACAAACTGGCTCATGTAGAGCAGTTCCCATAGGAGGAAATCCACCCAACTGCGCCCGGCGTGGCGATAAAAGGGATAGTGGTTGACGAAATCCTCACCAAAACTCACCAGTACCACGAACACGAGGATCGGGCTGAGCAGCAGCAGATAGCCGCGCCAGTGCTCGCCTACCTGGTTCCAGCGCCATCCAAAATCCAGCATGGATTGTTTAAAGCCAAAGCGGATCACCAACCAAGGCAGCACAATAAACGTGAGCAAGTGGCATAAAGTCCACCAGATATAACCGCACAAGTCCAACCAACCCTGGGCTTGCAAAGCCTGCACATAATGTTGCCCGCCCCGCCCATTCCAGTCGCCCAACCAACCCAGCAGGGCAAGCAGATTGTTGGAAAATTTGGCGTAGTGAAGCACCAGCAAACTCACCGACACGCATGCCAGCACCAGCATAACGCGACGCAGGGCAGCGGGACGATCGAGAGTGTAAGAAGGTGATGCCCGGTCGATATCATCGAGTGCGCGCAGGATCTGGCGAGGATGAAGAACCGCAAATAGCCGGGCAGTGAAGGTCATGGTTATTTTTTCTTTTTGGCAGCAGCGCGCGCCGCTGTCTGGGCGCGCTCGTAGCTGTCGAGGAATTTGAAGATCACATCGCGCGCGAGGCGGGTTTCGGAATTGGACAGGAACACCATACCGATCTGTAGATCGCGGTTGAATACCATCTCGGTGCGGAAACCTTTTACGTGGCCGCCGTGGTGGATAAAGTTTTTATTGCGGCCGTAATCAAATACCCGCCACCCCATACCGTAGGCAGTATTTCCCACCGCTTTACGCACGCCGTAATAGTTTTGCGCCGGAGTATTTTTGGTCACCCGTGATTGGATGGGGTTGAGCACTGAGAGCGGCAGTACGTCCTGCCGTTTACCCATCTGCGCGAGCAAAAAACGTGACATATCGACAATACTGGCATTGACCCCGGCCGCTGGCGCCACGCGATACCAATTGCCCGTGACGGCGGTTGGGATCCAGCGCTTGCCATTGTTGACGTGCGGTGCGGCGCGATTGGGCGAGGCGTTGTAGCTGTTTAAACCATAAGACGCACTGCGCATGCCGAGCGGATCAAAAATTTTCTCTTCCGTGTACTGCTCGAAGCTCATGCCCGCTTTCTTCTTGATCATTTCGCCCGAGAGGCTGTAAGGCACATTTTGGTAGGCGAAACATTTGCCCGGTGGGCAGACAAAATTGACGTAGCGCAGGCGCGCAACTGTATCAGCGTAACTCTTTCCTGCATCGATAAAGTGACTGTAAGTGTGGCGCGGCAGACCCGATGATTGAGAAAGAATGTGGCGCAGCGTGAGCTGCTTGCCGTAGCGCGCATTGCTAAAGGTGACGTTGGGTAATACCGATGTGATAGTGGTGTCCCAACTGATTTTGCCCTCGTTGACCAACACACTGGCCGAAGTCGCGGCGACCGCTTTGGACAGGGAGGCAAGACGGAACACAGTATCGGGGGTAACTGTTTCGCGCGTACCGGCGCGACGCACACCATAGCCATTGAGTGATTTAATCTGCCCTCCCGAGACAATCACAACCGCCACACCCGGGACAAAAGGCGCGACTTTTTTGGCGATGTAATCTTCAAACTCGGGCACAAAGGCCTCGGGGTGGCCAACCGGATATCGCGGTGCTTTGATCGGTGCTGTGGTAATAACAGGGATATTGACCGCTGCCGGCCTTACCTCTTTGGCAACAGCCTCTTTTGCCGCAGGCGCCGTTGAGCTTGCGGTCGCCGAGCTGACAATCACCCCCTGAACTGCCGGTGAGGGCGCCCCTGCAGATGAGTATGCAGCCGACGAATAGAGCGCCGCCACCGCCGGGGCGGGCGTCTGGGTATAGGGCATGGGTTGAATCGCATTTGGGTTTGGCGATGCCGCAACGGCGCTGGCTGCGGCACTGCTCGGCGGCAAAGATGTCGTTTGCTGGAATGGCAGGGCAATAGGCACAGTGACCCGTTTTTCACCCGATGCCTGCACCAGCGGTGCCATTATCATCAGGCTAAAGGCGGCAGCTGCCGCAAGACGCCCCCATGAATGATTGCTACTTAGTGTTGATCGCATAAACAAACAGCTAACTCGTTAAAGGCCATGTTGTGGATGACCATAGAAATAGGGTAATTAAAAAATGCGATCACTCCTTCCTGCCATCGATATTTTTATCATCGACCTTTTTCCCTATCGATAGTTTCTGCCGCCGATGGTTTCACCATCTACAGATGCAAGAACGCCACTTTTGCCATATTACCCGTGTGGACAATACAGCAAAAAGTGGCGCTATCGTTCCTTTGATTACACCCTGTGTTCAGGGTTCACACCTTCGGGGTTACAAGGTTTTAATGTATTCAACCAAATCCCAGCGCTCCTCATCAGTCAGCGGCTCTTGCTTTTCGCCGTTGACTGCTGGTGCATGCGCGGTGCCGTATTCGTGGCCACTATTAAAGTCGCCACGCTTGTCCGCCTTGAAGGTAAAACCGTCGTAACCTTCAGTGCGCAGGCCAACTTTGCGCGGATCAAACTCGCGGCTGCCGACTTTAAATTCGGTCGGGCGATAGAGTCCATCAGCGGGGTCGCCATCGCGCTTCACCGGCAAGAGCAAATCATAAATGCTCGGCACTGAGCCGTTATGCAAGTAGGGCGCCGTCGCCCAGATGCCATTTAATGAACGCGCTTTGTAGGATAGCAGCGATTGGTAGGGAGATGCGGTGGTATCCGGTTGATAGTTGCCGGATTTTACACTGGCTTTGATTTCATTATCAAAGAACGAATGCGCCAGCATATACAGCCAGTCGAGCGCACGGCGCGGCCACCACTTATCCGGATCCGGTGCGGTAGTCACTTCACCCATGGTCGCCGCCGTGAGGATTTGCACTACCGGCGCGCGATCCTTGATCACCAGTCCACCCACGCTTTCGGTTTGATAGGTATTTTTAAAATTGCCGGAGAACCCGGTGTAATTGACGCTATTTTCAGCCATGGCGCGATCCGTGCCCGCCACATCAATATTCAACATACTGGCAACGACGATACGATCGTGGTCAGTGCGGTCAATCACCTCATGGCAGGATTCGCAATATTCGGCGTAGAGGGCGCGGCCACGGCGCACTTTTGCACTGTCAATTTGCCACTCCGGCAGCTTGTCAAAAATCGCTTTGGCGATCTCCTGCTGCGGGCTATCCGCCTTTTGAGTGGGCCACACTGGCGAGGTCAAACTGGCCAGATGGGATTCCAGCCGTGACAGGTTCACCAGATCGATGGAGGAGGTGAAATCGATCTGGTAGCTCTTACTCTTTTGGCCAGTCACCAACGCCGGCAAACTCCAGCCACGTTTGTGAGCGGTCCAATCGAGAATGCCAAACACGCCGATTACCTCGCCGGTATTGCGCCCGAGCGGCCCCACACCCGCATTGGATGCCAGACCGTTCCACTGCACATAGTCGGATTGCACTATGTCCCACAGGAAGGGGTAGCTCACCGGCGCATTGGGTTCATTGAACAACAGTGGTTTGATGCGCTCGTTCATCACCGCCAAACTGAGTGCTGGGTATCCCTCTTTGGTGGACATCAAACGGTCGATAATTTTGGCAAACTGCAGGTCGCCAATAATAGTTTCACTGATGTCTTCCAACACTTTATCTACCTGCACCGGTGTAAGCAGGTTGGTATCGTCCTCTTCAGATTTAGTCGCCCCCAGCAAAACATCGCGCACCTGGTTGCGGTTGATTACATGTTCCAGCACGCGGTTGTAGATTCGCCCAAACGCATCGAGGCGCGCGTAGCCATACTCAACCTTTGAGGCGTTGACATTGTTGTACAAGCGGATTTTACGCGCCCAGCGCTGGAGGTCGGCCTGCACCTCCTCGGCGTTGGAGTAGGTGTTATTGAGCTCCAGTACCTTGGCGACAAAACGCTGGTTTTTCTCGCTGTTAGCCAGGGCGATGTCCAGGCTTTTTTGCAGATCGGTGAGGAAGCCCACCATATCGGCCATCGCCGGGCCACCGTCGATACGGATAGCGGTGCCTTTGTAATTCACCTGCCCGGTGTGGCAAGCGGCACAGGTAAAGCCGATGTAATCATTGCCTTGGTAAGACTCTTTGACGAACCCGACGGGCAGGCCGTCGGGGTTAAAAAAGGTTGGCTTTTGCGGCAGGTAGCGGTATTTATCGATCAAACTGTTCGCACGAAACAGCTCGTTTGAATCGCTCTGTTCCAGCGCGATAAAAAAGTCGTAGGGCATTAGCGCCGAGCCCTGGGTAGTGTTGTAGTACCAGAGGCTATCGTTGGCGCTCCAGCCCTGATCCAAATAGATGGGGGTGGAATAGTTTTCGCCAAAGACGCCGTTCTCGATCGC
>NZ_JBRFPI010000089.1:0-13374 GCF_053579595.1 Cellvibrio sp. | reverse complement strand
GGGTCTTTGGCGATAGGTAATTCAATCACTCCGCTGTCTTGTTCAACATGGCCATGCAGAAGCGCGGTATAGGTTTTGGTGATTGTCCCTGCCTGAAATTGTTTGCCAATTTGCGCGTTCACCTGTTTATTCAGTGCAACAACCATAATTCCCGAGGTGCCAAAATCAAGCCGATGCACAAGCCTCGCGGTAGGGAATTTTTGCACCAAACGAAAGTGCACTGAATCTTTATTGAGCGGGTTTTTCCCCGACAAACTCAGCAGGCCACTGGGTTTTTCGATCAGTAAAATAGCGTCGTCCTGAAATAAAATGTGTATCTCATCGGTGCACAAGGGGGCGATAAAATCATCGGGTTTGATTATTGCGCATGTACGTGAAGTTGAAAATTGCATTATCACTCACAGCCTTTGGCGCACAGGCGTAAATTCCTTATCCAAGGTTCGAATAACCGGCCATAGGATATGTCTGCGATAAACTTCGTTTTACGTTTGGTATCGCCATCTTGGGGAAAACCTTGCGCTTGGCTTTTGGAAATGTGCAGTGATTCTACGGCGAGACCATCAATAATAATTTCGGTCGTACGTTGCTCTTTGCGGTCGCAGCGATAGTAACCCGCGCGCAGTTCGGCTGGAACAATTGCCAGTTGGATGTTGGGGCTAGTCTGATATTCGCGCCGCACCGATTCCAACAATTCCCGCTCGGCGGCGGCATCGATCACAAACAGGCGCGAGTCATCCGCTTTAGCTGCCGCTAAAAACGCATCTGCCTGGTTACGTTTTTCAGCTAATTCTTTAGCTGACCATTCGGTATTTTTCGCAGGCGTAAGGCCCATAATCAGGGCATGGTATTGCTCTGCTTGCGCGATATAGTCCGCATAACTCCGCCCGTTAAATTCCAATAATACCCAGCCGCTGCGTTTTTGTAGCAGGCGCGTTTTCCGGGCGCAATCGGGAAACTGAAAACTGGAAAAATGTAAGCTGTTCAATTGCAGGCTACGATTGTATTGCCAGCGCCATTGATTCATATCGACATTAATCGGCTGGTTGCTCGGTGTCGTCCAATTAAGGCGAACGCGCGCGCTTGAATCCTCTTTGGTAAAACCGTAGTTATAGGGCAATCGCAATTCACGTTCGCTCAAGGTTAATTGGACTATCTCATCGGAGCGGTTCACATAAACTTTACCAAGAATAAATGCATTCACCAGCAGCACTAAGCCCACGGCTAGCCAGAGTAAACTTTTAGCGCCTCGATTTTTAAGCTGTGCGTTCATGACTGGCCTCCTGACACCTGTACTCTTTGCAGTGAGTATTGTTGCGCTTTGCGAAGGCGATTAAATACCATCAAGACTAAAATCGCGGTGAGTCCAACTCCCAAAAAGAAAAGGTATTTGGGAAGCCAATCCCACCACCAATCAAAAAATTTGGTGTACAAAAAGAGCGCAAAAAAGACATTCCCTGTGAGCATTAAATTCACTGCGCGCGCCCGCATGCCATAAAACACCAGCAGCGCACTGGCTACAAAGCCAGTTAGCTGATAACAGCCCTCTATTAAATTAGGCGACCAAGGAAGATAACTTCCGCCGCCCCAATTCGCCAGAACGAGCAGCGCAACAAAAAATGTCACCACCGATAGCATTTGATAAATCGCTGCAAATCCATGAAAACGCGCTTGGCTCACCCACAATGGCAACGCGAAGAAAAACAGCGCGGGTAAAAAAAACTGTTCGGGGTTTTGGCCAACATAAATCCAGTAGCTGCCCATCCAAGTGCCGAACTGCGCACCGATGAAAATAAAACTACATATCAGCGCCGCCGCTAACAGTAAACGCACTTGTAATACATAAGCGAGTAAAAATCCGTAGACTGCAAATACTGCAAAGGCATTCGGCGAGGGTGTGAGATTAAAAATACTGCCGAGCATCACAATGTTTAATATCCAACTTGCAAACGACACCAGCCCCGCCAGTTTGGCGTAATATCCCGAGCTATCAAACCGCTGAACCCAACACGCAACTGCCAAACTAACGAGAGGTGCTGCAATTAAAATCGCCACTTGTGTCGCCGTAGCAAAATAGCCCCAATATTGATAAAACAGAAAAAACAAACTCGCCGCCAACGCGCCTGCTCCGAGGAAGGAGACAATCTGCATACCCAGCGACAAATGCCGCGCACCCTCGCTCAAGTCTACATCCTGTGCCTGCTGCAACTCATACAACAGCTTGTCGTGATATTGGCGAATAGCCGATGCTGTGTCGTCGGAAAATTGCAACAAGCCCTGTTCGCTTAGCACGGCTTGCTCCGCCCGAAACGCACGCACTTGATCAGCACGCGCCTGCGCTTGAGTTTTGGTGATGTTGGTCATAATTGTCCCTGTTGTTAATCGACTTGCGTAATGCATCTATTTACACAAAAAAGGCGCAAAAGTGCCAGAAAATGGTGCAAGAAATGCAGAATTTGCGCTTTAGCGTTTAGCGAATAAACTCAATAAATATTTCTCTTGAGATGAACGATGAATGCGTAATTTGACCCTGAGACAGCTATTCGGCGTGGTGCTTGGTGTACTGATTATTGGCTTTGTTTTGTTTGGTTATATCGCTTACAGCCGGCTCAACGAGCTAGCGGTAAATGGCCCTGTGTATACAAATATAGTGTCAGGAAAAGATCTCGTTGCCGACATATTACCGCCTCCCGCCTACGTGGTGGAAGCCAACCTTGTGGCCTTGCAATTTCTGCTTGCTGAATCTGCTAGCGAGCGCAATGCTCTGCGAGCACGAATTGACGTGCTTCAGCAAGAGTTTCTTAGCCGCCGCGACTATTGGGCCGCTCAGGATCTACCACCCCACCAAAGCGAATTAATGAACCAACACCTATTCCCCAAGGGTGAGCATTTTTTTGCCGTCGTGTATCAGGTGATGTCTGCATCGGATCAAAACACCGGCGGCTCTCCACGAACCGACGATGTGCAAAAAATCAATCAGGCCTATCTTGAACAACGCGCCGCCGTTGATGAATTATTAAAACTCACGCTCGTCAATAACCTACAGATAGAGCAACAAGCAGAGCAAGAAATTCACGCTGGCTTCACTTGGCTGGGTGGTGTTCTGATTTTATCCCTCGGCAGTGCGATATTGATTGCACTAAAGGCTTCCAGCCAAATAATAGGTCAATTGGGGGCAGAGCCTGCAGACGCGCAATATTTTGTGGGAGAAATTGCGGCGGGGAATTTGGACGTCGACATGAAGACTGCGCCGCAAGCGCTCAGTCTGATGGCCGGTATGGTTTTTATGAAAAACCAAATCACCGATATTGTTCGCTCCATCGATAAAATTAATCGCGAAATCACCGAGTCCATTTACCATATCGGGCTTACATCAAAAGAAATTGCTCGCGCAACAGAGTTGCAAGTCAGTGAATCTACTGCAGTTGACTCTGCGACAACCCAACTCAAAGACCTGTTGGTTACCGTCAAGACAACGACTGAGCACGCACGACATAAATCGCGCGAAGTAGAGCTGCAAGCGACAGACGGCGTCAGCTCGTTAGCCGATATTGTGAAAACCATGGATACCGCTACAGCCAGTGTGGAATCATCGGAAGAATCTGTACGCAGCTTGGCCACAGCGAGTCTTGAGATCAATAGCATTGTGTCCAGCATCAAAACCATATCGGATCAAACCAACCTCCTGGCCCTGAACGCTGCGATTGAAGCAGCGCGCGCTGGTGAGCAAGGGCGCGGCTTCGCGGTAGTTGCCGACGAAGTGCGCACCTTGGCTATAAAAACCGGTAAAGCGACTGAAACCATCGAGCGGATAGTTGATGGACTCAATGCAAAAGTGCAGCAAACCCTGGAAGGTATGACCAGAGTAGTAGAGACGGTTAAAGAGAGTCAGGCAGAAGCTCAAAAGAACGCAAGCATTATGCAGCACATGGCCGCCGAAGCGCGTGCGTCAAGTAAAATGAGCGCACATATAGCCGAGGTGTCGGTCGATCAAATATCCCGGGTTGAACTTTTGGAAGATAAGCTGCAAGGTTTATTTGCAGCCATGCAATCCAATTTTAAAACACTGGATTTGATTGGCTCCATCAGTGAATCTTTAGATCACACAGTGTCCTTACTGCAAAACAAAATAGAATTTTTTACGTTTGAACCCGAGAGAGTTGTGCTCGATCACCCCAATGAAAAACGCAAACATCTCCGCATGAAAAACTCACTTTTTGTAAACATTATACTGCAGGGTGAAAAAATTTCAGCGCGTACCAAAGATTTCAGCATGGGCGGCCTATCGTTTATGTCCAAACAGAAGCTGGCAATCAAGATGGGCGATAAAATCCTGATCAGTGTGGTGCCGCCCGTAGGTGCAAAAGAACAAGGATTGCAAGATCCGCTACCCTTAACCGCGACTGTGGTCCGCGATTCGGTCGAAAAAAGCGAGCATGTTTACGCGGTAAAATTCGAATCGATTGACGAGGCTACCAAAGCAAAAATCAATCGCATTGTGATTTTTTATCAACCACATTAAGTGTCGCATTCAGTCTCTGATACTTCACAGGTTTGCAATGTGTTTCTTTGCGCATGCAAATCTACCCTTTGGTAGGGGCAAGTAGCTTTACGTGCGAAACGTGAGTTGTCAAAAGCAGGAGTTATGACAACACATGCTCATATAAAAATCTCGCCACACCGTCTTTATGATTTTCCTGCGCGCGCAACGCATCCGGAAATAACTGTTTGAGTTTTTCACTTGCATTTCCCATCACTACCGCGTCAGACACGGTTCTGAACATTTCCACATCATTAAAACCATCACCAAACGCCATGCTATTGGCAAGTGGCCGTTGTAGATGTTCCATTAATGTTCTCAGTGCGTGGCCTTTGGAAATAGCCTGCGGCATAGCTTCCAGATAGTATTCATCGGAAAACGTCAAATGAATTGGCAGGGTTAGCGCAGCCAATATTTGCGCCTTCAGTTGTTGCAGCTTTGCATTTTCGCCGTAAAACAAAATCTTTAATGCCGGTGTAGCGAGCATTTCTTGCAATGCGATTTGGCGATAAAAAAATTGCGATTGTGCGTGGGCATCCAACATAGATTCGCAGGGCGCATTCACCAGCCACTCGGAATCGGTATACATATTCAAATGTACACCACATTTTTCACCCAGCGGCAGCAAGATCTCATTCACCGCAAGCGGCAACAGCTCGCGCTTAATCAACTCGCCATCGCCGTTATGAATAGTCGCGCCGTTGCAGGTAATAGTCGCAATACCGCCACCCAATTGTTTCAGGTAAGCACGAATATCCATAAAGTGCCTGCCGGTGGCGATAACCAGATGATGGCCGCGCTCGCGCAGTTCATTTAATGCGCGAATCGTCAGCGGCGAAAGTTCGTGGTGTTCATTTAGCAGGGTGCCATCCATATCAAACACAAAGGTGCTGGGCGTTTGTGGTTTTTCAAACATTAAAAATTCCAGGGCAAAAAGAGTGATGTGTAGCCTGTATGAAGCCTAGCGAAATACGGGAGCTTTTGATATTAACCTTGAATTTTATTTAATGCCCTGAAATACACCAACACCATGCCCCAAACTCCGCATTCCGTTAAACTCCATGCGGGCTACATGCTAAATCCTTATGTTTATGGGTGTGGCGGGTGATTGGCGGGTAGGCGGCGTCACTTAATTAGCAACTCTTCAGGTAATTTGCTCCACATCAATTCACTTGGATCAATGCACCTGGAGTAATGAAAGATGGATATGAAAGCAAAATCATCACTGATTAGAAAATACCGCACCGAGCGTTTATGGTCACAAGAGCAGCTCGCCGAAATTAGCGGCCTCGGCTTGCGCACCATCCAGCGATTGGAAGCACGCGGCAGCGGTTCGCAAGAATCCATTAAAGCCCTCGCCGCCGTTTTTAATGTAGAAGCCGATACTTTGTTTTGGCGCGACGGCGCTTATCAGGCTTACAAACATAAGCAATGGGGCTTTGTTACCCTTGCCGGTATATCAATGGTTGCGGCATTGGTATTGGCCATTAATGATCTTGCCGTAGCGCTTCCTGCGGCAGGTATCGGCGTTCTGTTTGGTGTCCTCACGCTGGTGGCGATTGCGTTCAGCTCCATGACCATCGAAGTCAACGAAAGCGAAATCAGTTGGTGTTTTGGCCCGGGTCTATTCAAAAAGAGTCTGCCACTGGAAGAAGTTGGTCAATGCCGAAAAGTAAAAAATCCCATCTGGATGGGATTCGGCATCCACGCCTACGGCACCGGATGGATCTGCAACGTATCCGGCTTGCTGGGAATTGAGATCGAACTAAAAGGCGGCTCATTTATCCGCCTCGGCACCGATCAACCCAATTACCTGATTCAAGCGATCGAAGACGCGAAGGATAATGTCGAATAAAACCAATACGTAGCCCGTATGGAGCCTAGCGAAATACGGGAGCTTTTGATGTTGATTTTTATTTTACCTCGCGCAGAAAACCCAAACCCGCATTTCGTTAGACTCCATGCGGGCTACACCATGTACCCTTAACATTGTGTTCCTGCTCTGCCGCTTTAATACGTTTCAGGATTTCGGTGTGGATGTGGGCTGGGATCATAAATATATTCTTTTTAAATCGTAAATTTATCGTTTAGGTGGCTTACTTTTCTTTTCCGGCCCCGGTGTTGCTGAAACCCAGCTCTTCACGAACAAACCTAAACTTAACCCACCCAGAAACACCAACCAAAACACCAGGAAGGGTTTGTTTTCCAATCCGCTTTGCAAGTTCATACCAAACACGGCAGACACGCTCATCAAGGGAAATGCGATAGCGGCGAGAATATTCAATTTGTGTTGCGCGCGGTTGCCCACTTCAGCTGCGCGGGCTTGTATTTCAGAGCTGCGAGCCAGACGGAACTCCAGCGATAAACGTGCATCTGCAAGTAGTAGTTCAAAGCCGCGTGCAATATCCACACTGCGGTCGCGCATGTCGATGAGGAATGCATCATTACCAAGCGCTTCACGCGCGGTTTGCAGCGCCTGCTTCATATTGTTTGAAGAACGCGCGAGCGGAATCAGGCTATCGATAATGGCGAACAGTGAATCAATGCTGCTTACTTTTTCAAAACGGTTTTCAAGGTCGTTGTACAGCAGGCGATAATCTTCCATGAACTTGGTCAGCCCATGGTCGCCATGATCAATCCCCTTGTGCAACCATTTACCCTGCGGCAAGCGCAAGAAGATTTCATGCTCACGCTCATTGCCATCAGTTTTCGGCGGCGCATGCAGAATCAATAACAGATGATCTGCTTCAAAAATCGCCCGCTGCGCGCCCCAGCTCTCGCTGCCCAAACGAGAGGTAATTTCGCTAGGCAAATTCCATTTGTACTGACTGCGTTTCATCGTTTTCTCCTAATGTATTCTTTTACGTATGCTCGGTAACAATCCAGGTATGTCGGATTTGATAAAACCAATTAACCCTTTACTCAGTTCTAAGGTGTCCGATATTCGTGGAGGGCAAGGGGAATATCGTCCATTGCACTTCCTTTTATAGACCTCCCACTTTACGTTTCGCAATGATCTGGCACATTTTGCATTCGGTGAAAGGCACTATGAGTGCTTGTGGTAAGCGATGAATCTTTTGTGGATTTTTCGAGTAGTTTTAGAAAGTCGTTATTTATCAGTAGTTTCTTTATTGTTCTTTTATCTCATTACACTCTGTAGTCGTTAAGCAGATGTGCTCTCATTTAATCCTATCCCACTCTATTGCGCTATTGCGCGTCCCATTAATTTTTGCAGTCACTTTGTGTTTTTAGCATGAACTGAAGAGCGAGGGTGGTGCGGCTGGTATTAATATCGTGGACGCCATCACTAAAGAGTACAAGTCTACTCAGGGTTTGGCATGCTCATAATAATAAGAAAGTAACTGTATCTCTTTGAAGTTTATGTGTAGCCGCTGTGTATATCTGCAGGTTGTTGCGCTAAATCTTCGAGCAATTCACATTAATAATTCCAATAATATTTGGCGAGGTAAGCATGACACAGCAGCGGTTTTCACGCGCAAGCTATCAATTTATATGCATGGGTTTAGGCGCGCTTTTCAGTTTGAGCGCAGCAGCCGAGCAAGGCAACCCACGGGTAAACCAATTAGGTTATTTGCCCAACAGTGTAAAAATCGCCACCTATAAAACCTCAGCGGGCCCACAGCAGTGGCAGTTGAAACAAAATGGAAACTTTATTGCCTTGGGGCAAACAACCACATCCAAGGCTGATGCAGCCAGTGGCGATAATCTACAACAGATTGATTTAAGCGATGTGGTAGCAACGGGCGATAACTTTGTACTCACCGTAGGCAGCGATAGCAGCTATCCCTTCAGTATTAAAGCCGATGTCTACAAAGGCGCACTCTACGATTCCTTGCGCTACTTCTATCACAACCGTGCGGGCATCAGTATTGAAACTCAATTTACCGGCGGCGGTAATGGCAGTTATGCCGCTAATGCCAAGTGGTCGCGCCCCGCTGGGCATATTAATCAAGGAGCCAACAAGGGCGATCTCAATGTACCTTGTTGGTCTACCCGTCCGTGTAACTACACCCTCGATGTTCCTAAGGGATGGTATGACGCCGGTGACCACGGCAAGTATGTGGTCAATGGTGGAATTTCCGCGTGGACTCTGTTGCACATGTATGAGCACTTCAGCCGTTATTGGCCGTCATCGGAAGCGCTATCGGACGGGAAGTTAAATATCCCTGAAAGCAGCAACGGTATGCCTGATATTTTGGATGAAGCGCGCTGGGAGGTTGAGTTCTTGCTCGCGATGCAGGTTCCTGTCGGGCAGCCAAAAGCAGGCATGGCGCATCATAAATTACACGATGAAGGCTGGACCGGAATTCCGACGCGTCCCGACATGGATAGCAATAGACGCTCATTGGTTTATCCAACTACTGCGGCCACGTTAAATCTTGCGGCGGTTGCGGCACAGGCCGCGCGCGCATGGCGTGGAATTGATAATGGGTTTGCTGATAAATGTCTCGTTGCGGCCAAGCGTGCCTGGGATGCAGCAGCGGCAAATCCTAACGATATCTACAACGATGAATTCAACAGCGGCGGCGGTGGTTATGGCGATAGTAATCTCGGCGATGAATTTTATTGGGCGGCGGTTGAGCTCTATCTTGCAACAGCGGATAGCAAATACGTCGCTACCATCAATCAGCGCAATGTGACACGCACGGATCTGAATTGGCAGGAAACTGATTTAGCGGGTCTTATGTCACTGGCAACGGTAACTACCAACTTCACTGAAACTCTACAGCAGAGCGCGCGCCAAAAAATTATTGCCGCGGCCAACGCTCATATAAACACCCAAAACGGTTCAGGCTATTCAACCCCTTTGACGACATATTCTTGGGGCTCCAATAGCGCTGTTACTAACAACCTTTATTTAATGGGAATGGCCTACGACTTTACGCATGAGGTTAAGTTTGCTCAGGGGCTTATCAAAGGCTTGGATTATATTCATGGGCGCAATGTGTTCTCCACGTCGTTTGTGACGGGCGAGGGAACCAATACCTGCAAGCAACCACATCACCGCTTTTGGGCCAACGCAGCCAATGCCAGTTTTCCTACTCCTCCGCCCGGTGCTATTTGCGGCGGCCCCAATACGGGTTTAGAAGATGATTTAGCGAAAACGCAAAAGGCTGGCTGTGAGTCAAAACCGGCGACTTGTTGGATTGATAACATCGGTGCTTGGTCAGTGAATGAAATCACCATTAACTGGAATGCGCCCTGTGCGTGGGTTTTAAACTGGGCGAATAACTACGCGAATAATACAACTGGACCGAGCTCATCCAGCAGTGCAACTAGTCGCAGTAGTTCAAGTCAGGCGGTAGTGAGTTCTGTTGCTGCCTTTAGCCAACGCATCGAAGCAGAAAACTTTGCCAATATGAGTGGCATAGATACGCAGGCAACGTCTGATCTGGGTGGTGGATTGAATGTGGGCTGGACCGATGCGGGAGACTGGATAACCTATCCTGTGAATATACCTGCAGCGGGTCAGTATAAAGTTTCCTATCGTATTGCCAGTCAGAGCGGTGGCGGAATATTAAGATTGGAGAAGGCGGGCGGCGGTGCAACCTATGGTCAATTGAGTGTCCGCAGTACTGGCAATTGGCAGGCATGGGAAACCATTGATCACCAAGTTCCTTTACCTGCGGGTCAGCAAACCATTGCTATTTATGTTGTTGCGGGTGGATTCAATTTGAATTGGATTCAGATTGAATCTGTGGGCGTAGCGCCGTCTTCGAGCAGCCAGGCAACGAGTCAGTCAAGCAGCATTGTGCCATCCAGTCGTTCATCGTCGAGTAGCTCTCCTTTGCCGAGCAGCTCATCCAGTAAAACATCCGCGAGCAGTTCTTCGGCTCCGGTCATGACACTGGTGAAGATTGAAGCCGAAAGCTTTGCTCAAATGAGTGGTTTTCAAACTCAGGCAACGAGCGATGAAGGCGGCGGTTTAAATGTGGGCTGGACAGACGCTGGCGATTGGCTGTCCTATAGCAATACGGTGGTCACTATTCCCACCACCGGTCTTTATACTTTAGAGCTGCGTGTCGCTAGCGAAAGCAGCGGCGGTTCTTTAGTGTTTGAGGAAGCGGGTGGTGCACAAAGCTATGGCACTATCAACTTCACTGCAACGGGCGGTTGGCAGCAATGGAAAACAGTAACGGCCACTGTCAATTTAAGTGCGGGTACGCATAGATTCGGCATCAAGGCCTTAAGCGGCGGCTGGAATCTCAACTGGTTTAGTTTGAGTCAGGTGTCTGGAGGCGCGAGTTCATCCTCCAATTCATCATCCAGTTCATCGGTCAATACTGACCCTAATCACTATAATGCGCCGCGTGTAGCAAGTGCTCCGGTGATTGATGGCCTGGTCGATTCATCCTGGAGTGCGGCATCCTGGGCACCTATAGATGTGTTTTGGTTAGGTTCTCAACAGCCAACGGCAGCCGATTTTTCTGGTCGCTATAAAGCAATGTGGGATGCAAATTACCTATATCTGCTATTTGATATCACAGATGACGTTTTACTGGATGCAAGCAGTAATCCTTTAGAGCGTTATTGGGATGATGACTCCGTAGAAATTTTTATTGATGAGAATAAAAATGGCGGCAACCATCAATACAATACCTCAGCTTGGGCGTATCACATCGGCACCCTGGGAGACACGGTTGATTTCACCAACTCAACCTCACCTAAATTGCTAAACGATCACATCACCGTAAAACGAGTAACGGTGGGTACCAAGCACATGTGGGAAATGCGCGTACGAATTTACGGTGAAAACTATGTTGATGGTGGAGCTAATACTCCGCTGACCTTAACGGCTGGAAAGCAACTGGGGTTTTCTGCTGCCTATAACGACAATGATGCCAGCGCGCAGCGCGAAAGTATGATGGGCTCGGTCAATACGCAGGGCCATAAAAATGATCAGGGCTATATCAATGCCAGCGTATTTGGTTCTATGACACTTACTAATTAGGTTTTTAAATAGTGTAAACACTGGCTCAAGGATGAGTCAGTATTCATCGCGACAAAATAAATATAACCACAGGAAAGGAAATTTTCTCTAGCAAGCTCAATTAAGTGCGAGGGGATATTTGTGAACTTTAAAGAGTAGCCCGTATGGAGCCTGGCGAAATACGGGAGCTTTTGATGTTGATGTTGATTTTACCGTGTGCAAAAACAACAACCCCGAATTTCGTTAGACTCCATGCGGGCTACGTAGTCCAATCGATAGGCAAAATTTCCTTGCGAACATACAAATGAAAACTGGAGTGCGGCCAATCGGCTACGCGTTCAACAAGTTTATGTTTAACAGGATTGTAGTGAATGTAATTGATATGGTGGTGCATATCGGCAGCATCACGAATAGTGTGTTCCCAAAACCGCCGCTGCCACAGATTATATTCACCGCGCCCATTCGCAGCTAAAGCAACGCCTTTTTGAACAAGCTTTCGTGTATAGATGGATTTAATCAGCCGCCAGCGCGATGAGTAATTATCATCGTCAGCAGGTAAAGTAAAAATTGCATGGATATGTTCAGGCAAAACAACAATTGCATCCACTTGAAATGGCATACGCGCTTTAGCTTGCCGAAATGCATCGCGCAATTCCGCTATGTGTTCCACTAATAAGCGAGAGCTTCTATCCTGTAGTGTCACCGTAAAAAAATAACACCCACCCTTAACTCGATTCCGTCGATAAAGCACCATAACCATTCCTTGTGTTGTGTAGCCCATATGGAGCCTAGCGAAATACGGAGCTGTTGATGTTGACCATGGCTTATTTCAATCCTTCGATTGAAGAGAGTCAACCCCGCATTCCGTTAGACTCCATACGGGCTACTTCCTACAAGTCACACTTTCCCTTCAATTTCTGCGGACTGCGAATCATACATAATCCAATTAGCAGCGGTGTGAATTACCTCATTAAGATTGCGGCGGGTTTTGCCTTTTAATGCGCATTCCCAAATCACTAACACTTTCCATCCCGACGCGATACAAGCTTGAACATTTCGCTCATCGCGGATTTTATTTGCGCCTATTTTTTCCTTCCAAAACTCAATGCGGGTCGATGGCCATTTGAATATGTGGCAGCCGTGTGCGTGCCAGAAGCAGCCATTTACAAAAATTACGGCGTGATGCTTGGGGAAAACCAAGTCAGGTTTTCCGGGTAAGTCTTTTCTGTGCAGTTGGTAGCGGAACCCCAATTTGTGTAATCCCTTACGAATAGCTATTTCTCCGCGGGTATTTTTGCCCTTGATTCCGGCCATCATTGCGGAGCGTTTTTCAGAAGAAACTTTGTCCATAAAAATCGTTATGGTTATAAAATTTCATAGTTTTTATAGAGCTCTTTGAGATCTTTATGGCCAATTCTAAATTGGCTTCTTCTTTTGACTTTAGGTGATGGACCTGACGAGCATTCTAATTTAATGCCAGGGTCATAATAGGTTTTCCCTGCATGCATAGATTTCAAAAAGAGTTCAAAATTAGTGCCTTCGCCTAATTCAAAATTATTTCCAAAATGATATTCTTTTAAATCTGTTGATGGATTGTTTCTGGAAATGCAAGGTACATAAACAGCTTGTGAATGTTTTCTCTTCCAATGATCTATAAGTTTTGAAAAGCTCCAACTTGCAGCGACACGATCATTATTGTCAAATAACGAGATGGAACCAGTGGCGTCCGAAATTGACGAACTATTTACATCAAAACCGACTAGTTTCATTGTCAGATTCGTTAACTTATGTTTTTTATCAACAATGTGCTTTCCGGCAAAATTATATCGGTCTTTTATTCCTGACTTATCTGGATATCCATAGGTCCGAACAAAATCTATGGGAC
>NZ_JBRFPI010000088.1:0-13403 GCF_053579595.1 Cellvibrio sp. | reverse complement strand
CGCGACCTCCGGCGTGACAGGCCGGCATTCTAACCGACTGAACTACCGGTCCGCATATTTCTCAACACCTGCATTTTTACTTTATTGCCCTTGTTCATGAGAGCGTAAAAATGTGGTGGGCGGTACAAGACTCGAACTTGTGACCCATGCCTTGTAAGGGCATTGCTCTACCAACTGAGCTAACCGCCCCTCGTTGAGAGGTGCGCATTCTATCGAATCTGGCTGTGCTGTCAAACTTTTTTTAGCTAAACATTTAAACTTTTTCAGATTCGCTTAAAAGCTCATCAACGGCGGATAAAAATGCAGCAAAAAAGATTCAAGAGCACACAAATTGAAGGTCCTGTACAGAATTCAAGTCGATATAATCAAAAGCAAAGAGTAGATTATCGATACTCCAATCCAAACCCCACACATACCCTATGACCGCAGACCCGTTCATCACCAGTTTCTCCCACAGCGATTCCAGCCCCTGGATGGGCATAGTGGTGATACTGCTGCTCGTACTACAAACATTATTAATTATTGGCTTACAGCGCAGCCGCCTAAGCAATAAGCGAGCGCGCAAAGCATTAAAGGAATCGCAAAAAGCACTGGAAGAAAAAATTCGCGAACGCACGGAAAGCCTTTACACCACCAATAACCTATTGATCGATGAAGTCGCACGGCACGAGCAGACCGGACGTCAATTGCGCGAGACTAAACTGTATTTACAAAGCATGATCAACTCCATGCCATCCATTATTATTGGTGTAACCGCAAATGGTGATGTAACCCATTGGAACGCCGCTGCAGAAAACACTTTTGAGATTTTTTCCAATGAAGCGCTCGACCGAAAAATAATGGATTTGTTGCCGCTCTTCCCCTTCACCCTCAACGCGATAAAAAATTCCATCCGCAGTGGCGTACCTCACGCAATACAACACACACAAAACGATGAAGACGAAAAAAAACGTTACTTTGAAATTACCATTTATCCATTAATTTCCAGCACCCAACAAGGCGCTGTTATTCGTGTGGACGATGTCACGCTAAAAGTGACTATCGAAAACCTGATGATACAAAATGAGAAAATGTATTCACTGGGCGAAGTAGCTGCAGGCATCGCACACGAAATCAATAATCCACTCAGTGTGATTTTGCAAAACGTGCAAAATATTGCGCGCCGCACAGACGCCAACTTTCCCGTCAATCAAACGCGCGCGACTGAATTAGGTATCGATTTTCCGCAAGTAAATACCTATCTCCATGCGCGCGAAATCCCACAGATGCTCGATTCCATCCGCGAAGCGGGCGAACGCTCAGCAACCATTGTGCGCAATATGCTGGAGTTTTCCCACAATTCACAGCGCAAAACCAGTTTGGTTGATATCAAGCATCTCATCGAACAAACTATCGCACTTAACCGCAGCAGCTACACCAAACCGCAAA
Organism: Cellvibrio sp.; assembly: GCF_053579595.1. Lineage (NCBI taxonomy): Bacteria > Pseudomonadati > Pseudomonadota > Gammaproteobacteria > Cellvibrionales > Cellvibrionaceae > Cellvibrio > Cellvibrio sp. The sequence goes on along the minus strand of NZ_JBRFPI010000088.1, from coordinate 11,975 downwards.
GTGAGCATGCATTGCAGATCATCACTGAATTTGCCGACCCACTGCCACCACTGCATGCTTCCGCCCCGGAATTACAGCAGGTATTGCTGAACTTATTGCGCAATGCAAAACAAGCGCTCGCAAGCAGCGCGGTAGAACAACCCTGCATTTGGATCAGGACCTATCCACAAAACCACCATCTTGTGATCGAGGTTCAGGACAACGGCCCCGGTATGGCCGATACTATTCGCCAGCACATCTTTGAACCCTTTTTTACCACCAAGGAATTGGGTTCTGGAACTGGCTTGGGGTTATCTGTTTCGTATTTCATTATCACCGAGCGTCACCAGGGAACGATTGATGTAAAAACTGTGCCCGGCAAAGGCAGTAATTTTATTATTCATTTGCCGATTCAGTAACAACAACCATTAACTTCATGGCCCCTGAGAGATAATAATGATCTACAAAAAATCTTTTTACCTTACAGTTTTTAGTGCTGCACTTATGAGCGGTTGCGCGAATCAACCAGTAGCCCCTACTGATGCAAACAGCCTTGAAAAAGCAGCAACCCATATACTCAGTGAAGCAGTTTATTTCTCCACCCTATTTTCTACTTGCTCCGCCTTAGGCGGCGACACCGAACTCGATGCAATCGATATACAACAAAACTGGATCAATGCAAATTCATCATTGGTTGCAGCAGCCGATAGCTATTACAGCCAACAGCAAGCCAACTACACATTTACCTATGATGGTAAAACCCTTGCACCAGCAGCCATTCGGCTCGTACTGGATGCGCGGAGCCGGGCAACCAATGAGCTGGCACTAGCGCAACGCAGCCCGGTCAATAAACAAAAAACCTGTCAATTCAGGTTGGCGCAAATCAGCGGTAACAAACTTCCACTCACCAATGATCCATTGATCGCCCCCTATCAAGCCGAACTACTCACCCATTTACCGCTCGACCTCAATATTTCCGACGTACCACAACTCGCTGGCGGACTATCAGGCACATCCCAGGGAGCCACTTATTTCACCATTGCCAAAGCGCATGAATCCAGCTGCACCGCCGCTTATACACTAAGCATTACCAATCAATGGCCGAATGAAGCCTATGCCAACTTCTGTGGCGAAAAAGCCGTAGCTGTGATCACCTGTGAATGGGGCAAATGTGAGGCGAAGAAGTTATAATGGGCCATACCAAGCCGCAGCCACCTGCGGCTTGTTTCTTCTTTTATGAGCCCCCGTATGACACCCACAGATTTCTCCACCGCCAGTTACCAACAGCAGCTCGCCGAAAAACTCACTAAAATCCAGCACGATTTTTCCGAATTCTCGCTCCCGGAAATCAGCGTTTTCAGCTCCCCCGAAAAACATTACCGCATGCGCGCGGAGTTTCGCGTATGGCATCAACAAGAACGCACCGAATATGTGATGTTCACCCAGGACGAATTCAAACGCCCCTACCCGATTCATGAATTTCCCGTTGGCTCTGCATTGATGAACCAACTGATGCCGCGCGTATTGCAGGAAATTAATAGCGATGATTTGTTGCGCCGCAAACTCTACCAGGTCGATTTTTTAACTACCCAAAGTGGCGAAGCACTGGTGACCTTGATTTATCACAAACCGCTGGATGAAGCCTGGATAGTCAAAGCACAATCACTGAAACAGTTGCTGGGAATCGATATTATCGGCCGCAGTCGCAAGCAGCGGTTATTGGTTGAGCGCGACCATGTTATTGAACGTTTGACCGTTGCAGGGCGCGAATATACTTATCAACAAGTGGAGGCCAGTTTCACCCAGCCCAATGCAAAAATTTGCGAAGCTATGCTGACATGGGCGGTAAAAAACAGCAGAGGATTGAGCGGAGATTTATTAGAGCTCTATTGCGGTAACGGCAACTTTACCTTGCCTCTTTCACAAAATTTCAGCAAGGTTTTGGCCACCGAAGTATCCAAAACTTCTGTGGAGTCAGCGCAATATAATATTGCTGCAAATCAGATCGAAAACATCCAGATTGCCCGCATGTCGAGCGAGGAATTTTCGCAGGCGATGGATGGCGTGCGCGAGTTTAATCGCCTGCGCCATGTCAATTTAGCGGATTACCATTTCTCTACTATTTTTGTCGATCCACCACGCGCCGGACTTGATCCACACACCACCAGCATTACCCAGCGCTTTGATAATATCCTGTATATTTCCTGCAACCCGGAAACACTGCGCGAAAATTTAAAAACAATTACTCAAACGCACAGCATCAAAGCCTTTGCCATTTTTGATCAGTTTCCCTACACACACCATGTGGAATGCGGTGTGGTATTGCAGAAAAAATAATTGGGGAAATTAACCAGCAAGCTCGCGCGTCATATAAATCGCAGGGCCAGAATAGGATGCAAGGTTATGTTGCTGGGTATTGTCCAGCTGATCACACTCACTAAAACCTAATTTCTGCCAAAAGGATTTGGAGTTTTGCACCGATACCAACGCCGCCGCGCGCAGTTCACGCTGCTGCGCCTCCACCAAAGCATGATTCACCAACAGCGGCCCCAAGCCGCAACCTGCGGCCGATTTGCTAATGGCGAGGTCGTGCAAATACAAGACTGTTGATTCAGGCTTGTGGGCAAACTCACTGCCCCAAGGCGATACCTCGCCCAACGCTGACTGATAACCAACCAGATAACCACAGACTTCACCAGCGCGTTCGATCACCCAGGATGTATCCGGCGTTTGCGCAAAGCGGGCGCGAATCACCTCATCAGTTTCCAGAATTTCATCGATATAAGCTTCAGCCTGAATACGAATCACATCCGCAATATCGCTCAATCGCATAGCGCGACAAATAAACTCTACCGTCATTTTCAAATAGCCCTAAAAATCCCGCCCCTGAATGCGCTTGGCGGCATCCATCACAAAATCATTGAAAGTGCTTTCATGACGCAGACGTTCCAGATCAAATTTTTTCTGGTCGGCATCGGAAAGATTTTGCCAAGATTCCAAATAAGGAATGTGACTGGTTTTTTCCCGCAACTGATAGAAAGCGGAAAATTCAGTTTTTATATCGGCATTGACATCGAGTGAATCTAATAGACCGGAAATACGAATACTGGCTTCAGTCAGCGTCAATTCGTCTTTATGAACTGCCTGCGCCAAAATTTGGATACTTTTATTGACCCATTCGCGCCGTTCAATTTGCGCTTTTTCATTGGCTGCTTCCAGTGCTTGTAGTTTAACTGCGCGGTCTTTTTTCTGAAGATATACTTTATAAACCAACCGGCCGGCGATAACTGCCAGTATCAGAATAATTAATGCGCCCAACATAATTAATATCGACAATACATTCATTGCTACTACGCTCTCAAAAAGTGTTAACGTCCACCTGCATCATCAGGCTGATTCACATCCAATAAAAGCTCTTCGGTCTCAATCTCAGCACCGGCATCTTCCAATAAGTGGCCTGCAATGGATTTTTTGGTTTTTGCGCCCAAGCGACGAATGTCATCCACACGTTTCACCAAGTTGCCGCGCCCGGTTTGTAGACGATCGCGGGCCTTGCTGTAAGCCTCCTGGGTTTTATTGAGCGAGTTGCCAATCGCATCCAGAGATTCCAGCAACAATACAAATTGGTCGTGCAAGGCGCCCGCCTCTTTGGCGATACGCTCGGCATTTTTGTTTTGTTTTTCGTAGCGCCAGATATTTTCTACTGTGCGCAAAGTTGCCAAGAGGGTCGTTGGGCTTACTAGAATGATATGGCGATCATAGGCTTCGCGGTACAAACCTGGCTCATGTTGCAAGGCAAACATAAACGCTGCCTCAATCGGAATAAAAATAAATACAAAGTCGAGCGCTTTAATACCATCCAGCTTTTCGTAATCCTTAATGCTCAAACTTTTGATATGGCTACGCAACGAATTCACATGGGCATTCAGAAAATACTTACGCTCAGTTTCATCATCAGAACTGCAGAATTTTTCGTAATCAACCAGCGAGCACTTTGCATCGATAACAATGTCTTTATTTTCCGGCAAATGAATAATTACGTCCGGCATCAACCGCGAGCCATCAGTGCCAGTAAAATTAACTTGAGTGTCGTACTCGCGGCCTTTTTGTAAACCGGATTCCTCCAGCAAACGCTCCAACACTACTTCACCCCAATTACCCTGTGCCTTGCTATTGCCTTTGAGTGCTTGCGCCAGATTAACCGCGTCTTCGCCGATTTTTTGTGCCTGCTTTTGCAACTCCACCACTTGCCCGGAAAGACGATTGCGATCCGCATTTTCTTTTTCGTACACGTCCTCTACTTTTTTGCGGAATTCGGTGAGCTGTAGCTTCAGAGGATCGAGCGTATTGTCGAGCAGGCTTTTGCTATTCAAATTGAATTGCTGCTGCTTGTTCTCAAAAATCTTGTTGGCGAGGTTTTCAAATTCTTTAGCCAATTCCACTTTGGCATTTTGCAAAAGCGCCAACTGTTCAGCGAAATTTTTGCGTTCCTGCTCCAAACGGGTTTTGAGTTCGGTGTTTTCTTTAACAAGATGTGTAAGCTGCTCATCTTTACGCAGGGATTGTTGTTGCAGCTCATCAAAGTGACGGGTTTTCTCTCGCAGGCCGGCTGCATCCTGCTGGGAAACACCCAGAGATTGCTGTAATTCATTTGCATGTTGCAGTGTGGATTGCAACTGGGTTTTGATGTCTGCCACCTGCAATTTGAGCTGATTGCCCTCTTGTTGCAGTGCCGCTTCGCGCAGCGCATGGCTGTGCTGTAATTGCTGCAGGGCGGATTCAAGCTCGTGAGTTTTGGCAAACACGGCTTGATCGAGGCGACGACCAACAATCCAATACACAATAAGGGCGCCGATAGCCAAGCCAGCCAGGGCGGCAATAAGAGTTAATACCGATGGATTCACAAGAAAACTCCAGAATGTAAAACGCAGCTAGGCATTATCAGCCATGGCCGTTAAAATCGCGGCCATTTTAGCAACATATCGCCGTATTCAGGCCATTGATTTAACTCATCGCTGATTAACTCACTTATGACCAATTCCACCCAATCCTTTCAAGCCCCCCGCATTCTGGTATTCGATTCCGGTGTCGGCGGCTTGAGTGTCGCCCGCGAAATCCAGCAACGCTTGCCGCTGAATCCGCTGGTATACGCCTCGGATAACGCGTTTTTTCCTTACGGTACCAAAGGTGAAGCGGAACTGATTGAACGAGTGGATCTGGTTATAAACGAACTCTTACTACGCTATCCGGCCGATATCCTCGTTATCGCCTGCAATACCGCCAGCACCCTCACCCTGCCGCATTTGCGCAGCAAGTTGAATGTGCCAATTGTCGGGGTTGTACCGGCAATCAAACCGGCGGCGCTGATGAGCAAAACCGGGGTGATCGGCCTACTCGCCACCCCCGCAACAGTTGCGCGCCCCTACACCCATGAATTAATCCGCGAGTATGCGGCTAATTGCCAGGTAATTTCGTTGGGCAGTAGCGAACTGGTACAAATCGCCGAACAAAAATTGCGCGGCGAAGCGATTGATGTAAATGCTATTGGCAGGATCGCGCAAGAATTGATGCACACAGATCAAGCAGAACAAATGGATGTTTTGGTACTAGCCTGCACCCATTTCCCGCTATTAAAAGATGAATTGGCGCAACACCTGCCCACGCAACTGAAGTTGATTGATTCAGGGGCAGCGATTGCCAGACGGGTAGAGTTTTTACTTGCCGATGCTCCTGAGCCACCGGCAGGTTATTTACCCGAGCATCTTGCGGCATTTACCAAAGTAACCGAAGCAGCAGAACGATTGGCACCAGCGTTAACCGGTTTTGGCATTCATCAGCAGACTTATCTCAATATTTAAACAACCAAACGCAACTCATGTCCGTCGGGCTGCAAGTTGCGCAAAATATCCATACTGGTAATTACGCCTAACGCTATTTTCTTTTCCGTCACTACCACACGGTGAATATTGTTTTTCACCATCACCGCAGCAACTTCTGCCACAGAGGCCTCTGGCCTTACCGTTATAATTTCGTGCTGCATAATCTGGTGCACGGTGCAGTTATATTCAGCGCGATTACTCCAGTCGCGCAGGCTGGCTTCATCCAAATCAATTTCGCAACTTTCACGATAATAATTGCGCAGCGCTTCGCGGCGATTGTTTTCATCCATACTGCTGAATTTGAAAATATCTGAAACAGTTACCACACCCACTAATTCATGGTCTGATGCGATGACAGGCGCACCGGAGATACCATGCTTGATAAAAAATTCCGCTAGCCGGTGAATAGTCCAACCTTCATAGGCGCTCAGCAGGGTCTTGCTCATAATGGCTTGGGCAGTAAGGTTATTTTTATGGGTTATCGACATAGCAGGTTCCTCAGTGGCGAAATTTACATGCTCATTAAGTATTAACGCAGACGATAAATTCGACACCCAACAGCTCACAAAACTCGCACAATAATTAGATCTTTTCTGCATTAAAATTATCGACTGATAAATATCGATGTATTTAAGACCAATAAAAAAGCCGCTGGATCATCAACCCAGCGGCTCTTGCCAATCCAATCACATTGTTACAGATCGGTAATCGGTTTGTATTTGGGCACGAGGGTTTTCATCACGCCCCATGCGAGCAAATAAGCGACCGCACAGACTGCAAACATAATCGCGTAGCCGGTGTGGATATTGCCCTGGGCACCGTAGTAGTCAAACAACCAGCCGCCGGTTTTAGACAAGAATACGCCACCCAAACCGCCCGCCATGCCGCCGATACCCACCACTGAACCCACCGCTTTTTTGGGGAACATATCAGACACAGTAGTAAAGATATTCGCTGACCAAGCCTGATGTGCAGAGGCGCCTATACCAATCAGGATGACCGGAACCCAGAAACCGTAGTGGCCTAATGGCTGGGCTAACAAAACCACCAATGGGAACAAGGCGATAACAAACATGGCGCGCATGCGGCCATCGTAAGCGTTGTAGCCTTTGTTCATAAAATAGGTGGGGAACCAGCCGCCGCCGATACTGCCGAACATGGTCAAGCTATAAAGCACGGTTAACGGCAGCATCAGCTGAGTGCCGGTCAACCCGTATTGTTCGCCCAAATATTTTGGCAACCAGAATAAGAAGAACCACCAAACACCGTCAGTCATAAACTTGCCAAACGCAAATGCCCAGGTTTGGCGATAGCCGAGCAATTTAAACCAGGAGGTTTTTAACTCTTCTTCAACGGGCACAACCGGCGCTTCACCCGGATTGGTATTAATGTAATCCAGCTCAGCCTGACTCAGGCGTTTTTGTTTGGTTGGGATTTCGTAGTAAATCTGCCAGAGCACCATCCACACAAAGCCAATGGCACCAATCACAATAAACGCGGTTTGCCAGCCCCAGTTAACCGCAATCCAGGGCACAGTCAAAGGCGCAAGAATCGCACCTACGTTGGCACCCGAATTGAAAATACCCGTCGCAAAAGAACGTTCCTTTTTAGGGAAGTATTCAGCGGTGGCTTTGATCGCCGCAGGGAAGTTACCCGCCTCACCTATCGCCAGCACGGCGCGGGAAATCATAAAACCGATAATCGAAACCGGAATCGCCGCTATACCTGCAATCGCCAACACATTGTTAGTGAAGTGGCCGATAGGCACCGCATAGGCATGCATGATCGCACCAATAGACCAGATCACAATCGCCACTATGTAGCCCAGCTTGGTACCCAGCTTGTCGATAACACGACCGGCGAAGAGCATGGAAATGGCGTAGACGAATTGGAAAACCGCCGTGATATTGGCGTAGTCGCTGTTAGTCCACCCGAACTCTTTGGATAGAGCGGGAGCTAAAAGGCTGAGAACCTGGCGGTCGAGATAGTTAACAGTGGTTGCAAAAAACAGGAGGGCACAAATCGTCCACCGGTAATTACCAATAGTTTGATGGTTCATAGGGTCACTTGTTTATAGTTATGGAATACAAAGGGAATCATAGCTGCACTGAGGGATATTGCTAAATATCCATCTGCAGATGAAACGCTCACCTGTTTGTATTGACCTTATTTGCCGTGGAGATTGTCCGTGTCTGAACTTATTTTTGTAGCAGAGTTATTATGGGTCGGAAAAGTAGCATGTTTCGCTGGAGTGAACAAGTAAGACTATACAGAAAGCCTATATTGAACAATAGCTTAATTGGAGCGATCCATTTTTATTAACCACAGCAAATACTACTGAACGAATGAAACATAGGGGTGCCGAACCTAAAGTCACTAGCTTGGCACCCTCATTTGCTACTAATTTAAATATTTTGACAGTTTAATCGTGTATTTACACTTCGACCAACCGCGTTTACCTGTAAGCGCCCCCTTTGGCGACAGTGCATACGCTTTAAGAGATACTGTTCTAGGTTGCATTATTCCCGAACCTGATATGACCTCGATGTAATTGTCGAATTTAAACGAACATTTATTTTCGGAGCCGGCTTTACTTGTATACCCTCCCTGTACAGACTTCTCAGCAAATACATAACCATCAGGAGCCGTTAACACCGTTGGTGTTGCATGGCAATTATTTCTAGAACCATCTGGATCTGTGTGCTTGGTAGTACACTCAGATGTAATAGTTTGAACTTTAGTTTCTGCATGTACATGCTCAGAAACAAAACAACACATAATCAGAACAACAATTAAATCAGTATATTGGCGCATATAAACCTCTTATCTTAATTATGTGCTCGATATAACTATAATGACATTGAGTAATGAGCACTAAGATTACCCAACACACGTAATTACCAAAATTATTGATCCACTCCGAAGTTTTCAGTTATTTTTTCTCAGGCATAGCAACCTTCAACGAAAGCCCAACGTAATAAGCACGATCTTTAATATCCGCGAAAGACTCATCAGTGGAATACCCCCATCCTTTACCAATTTCAAAACCGATATTTGCGCCATTGTCAGATGTTTTATAACGGACTTTTAAACCGAGCGAGGTCATTACGACAGGCGAAGATGAACTATCGGCAACCGCCGCTGCACTTGTTTCTGTTTCTGCTTCTTCATCTTTCTCCGTGATGCTTGAAGTTGTAATGCCAACACCTAGTTGCGGACCCCAGGACCAATTATCAAAGTATTCCGCATGACTCAAACGCCAAGGAATATAAACTGAAGCAAAATCAAGATTTACGTTAACCCGTCCGTTATGGAACATATCAAGTTTCTTTTCCTTGTCCGTTCCACGATCAAAATATACTCGTGCACTTGGCAAGAAAAACTCAGGTTCCAAACAAAAGTGAAAAATACGTTTGTCATGAATTGTACATTTCAGCTGCACAGGAAATGACGCACCCATAAAGTCATTATTTGAATAAAAGCGCTGCCCGTCAATCTGCACCTTATTCAACCAATGCGCTTCAGTCAGCTCAGGAAACTTAGCTCTTGAGCGCAATGTTTTTCTATCCAGCCCATGATCCACAGCCACTTTTGCCAGCACATCTGGAGAAGCATATCCCCATGACTGATAAGCGGTTGTTAACTTTTGAATCTGCTCCTTGCGAATTGCTTCACCCGATAAAAAACCGGAAGATGAGGCTGACGAAACTGATGAAGATGCGACAGAACTCTGTTGCGCGAAGCTATTAATTGAAACAAGCAACAGGATAATCAATGCATATTTACTCATGATTTTCTCCAAATTTTAAATTTATAAAAACAAGAAAAATGAAATAGCAGCGCCCACAGCGTGAATCACGCACTAATAAAGGCGATACCTTAAACACATAAAAGTTAGTGGATTAGATGAAGCGGAAAAATCGGAAAGGAAAACCTTGCTTTTAAAGGTAAATTTTAAAAATATGCAGGTAACTAACAACAGAAATAAGACAGAGTTGTTAAGAATTTTCATTTTATCACCACAAGAAAAGTAACTTTGTTTACTATTCTTGTGGTGAACTGATGCAGATTATCTCAGTTAATTTCTGATTTATTTTTGCAATCCACCGCCAGATCCGCTCCTTGGGGTAAGTGGAATTCCATTCAGATTAATAACAAACCAACTAAAACGACCAAAAAAAGATCCAAATATGATGATTCCAGTATCGTTCAAAGAACTATTAACGCGGACAACGTCATATTTATCAATTTTTAAAAACTGTGCTCCTTCAGTATTAATCGATTGAATATTTTCACCAGTAACTTTATATTTTCTTTCCTTGCTTCCATCCGATTTCTCAATAGAAATAAATTTTTCACTTCCATCAACTTCAACCCGAACCACATCACCACGCTCAAACTCCGACCAATCAGATAAAGCAACCTTAACCTCAAACTTAACCTCTTCCATAACGTTCTCCAATTATTAATAAAACCACCGAGTTAATTTACAACATCATCCAAACTACGACTAACAACGCATGAAAGCGAATCGTACTCAGTACTATTAAGATCCACTTCCAAGTAAATAACTGATCGGGCGTCCGCAGATAAATCTTCCCCATACCATAGCCTGTTACGTTCATTATCCAGCAGTTCGATATTCCATCTAATATCCCCTCCTGCAGCGGAAGGTACCGTGAAACCTATCAGCTTTTGAGATTGCCCTGGGGCAATTTTAATTACGCATTTATTCTCTGCTTGATCAACACTGCTACGGAATTTTTCTTCATCTAGCATATACACAGACACTGGATTCACACTCATTCGCTTGGACTGAGGAATACTGCTCAAAAACACCGGCACCAACAACAAAGAAGCCGCCACTGCCCCCCATGCCGTTTGCGGCACAGCAAAATACCTCCACCATTTTTGTAGAGAAAAATGCTTATCTGATTTATTAAAGCCCCCCTGCGTTTTTGCCTCCGCCAGACACTGCTTTAGCGCGTAAGCCTCTTCTATTTTTTTTACAAGACTTGGATTACCGATAAATTCGGCCTCAAATTCCAGCTCATCTTGTGGTGATAACCTACCGCATACATACCTATCTATACGCTCGTCATCACCGGATTGGCGTGGTGACTGTGGCATTTGAACCTCCTGGGCAAATCGCTTGCCCATTTTCTATGTGTCAGAAGAAGTGAACTTATCTCACCTATTCCACGAAATTTATTTAAAGAGTTATACCCATAGATTCAGCAAGCAGACGCAGACGCTGCTTGGCCCTATGGATCACCCGATTGAAGTGCAGATCGGTAAGTTCCATATCCTCGCAAATACTGTCCTTTTCCTCTTCTTCGAGGTAGTAACGCTGCAGGATTTCGCGATCACGCTTTTTATTAAGCTGCTCCAGCAACTGGCGCGCAATACGCTGGGCGTCTGCCTGCTCCAGTAGTTCAACAGGCCCCTGGGTGTGCTCTCCTTCTGGAACTTGATCGCTGTCAGCGCCTGCATTTCGCTCACGGCGATAATGCATAATGAGCTGGTTACGTCCGATTTGAGCAATGAATGCCCCTAATTTTTCAGGTTCACGCAGCTCGGCAAGGCGAATTTTTTCAATGACGATACGCCAGGTTTCCTGAGCTACCTCCTGAGCAATATCGGCCTTTGCTTGCCGACGCAATATCAACAACAAACCACTCTGGTATTGCTCTACCAACTGCCGTTCTGCCAGCCGGTCCCCCTTCTGTATTCGCACAACCAAGTCGGTTGCACTAAACGGCTGTAACATTTCTGCGCTATTCACGCCACGCCTCCCGGTTACCAAAATAAGCCATGCTTGCCCAATAGTATGGATGACTCCAACGAGGCACCCGACTGACCGCTTGCTGTGCCTCCTGCAAAGCTTGAAGTGGCCCCTTATTATTTGTTAAGAGTGAATGATAAAACTGCTCCATAAAATAGGCAGTCGACTTATCTTCCACGGGCCAGAATGAAGCAACAACACGCTTAGCTCCCGCCTCAAAAAATCCCCGTGATAGCCCCATACTTCCCTCCCCCCCCACCAACTTCCCTTGAGCCGTTTCACATGCACCTAACAACACTAAACCTGCCCGCAACGTCCCCTCGGTGATTTTA
>NZ_JBRFPI010000087.1:2510-13456 GCF_053579595.1 Cellvibrio sp. | reverse complement strand
ATCGCACTCGCGCACGCAGTGTTCAAGGCGGCGCGATGCCTGTTCCAGTAGTAAATCCCCTATATTGTGCCCATAGTTGTCGTTCACAGCTTTGAATTTATCCATATCTAAATACAAGAGTGAAAAAGTTCCCTGATTGCGTTTTGCGCGCGCCATTGCCGAATGAATGCGGTCGTAGAAGAGGGTGCGATTGGGTAAGCGGGTTAATTGATCATAAAGCGCGAGATGCTCAAGGCGCGCCATCATTTGTTTGCGCTCTACCGCCGCTGCAATTTGGGTTGAAACAAATTGCAGTAATTCCATATTTTTTTCACTGTAATGGTGTTCGGGGGAAAAACTTTTTAACACCAATGCGCCCAATACACCCGAATGGGATTTCAGTGGAACACCCAGCCAACTTTGCAGCGCCTGCCGTTCATAGGAAGCGTTGTAGAGCTGCGCTTTATTGGTATCCAGCACCTGCGCCAATAATTGATTGGCGATCTCGGTCCCGTCATTGCTAAACGAAAGCACTACCTGCTCATGTGAGTAAGGAAAGCTGGTTAATCCGGAATTACTATCGCGCAGTGCCACCGAAAAATTTTCAGCGGCTAACAACTCGCTAATAATCCGATGGATTTGCGCGAAGAGTGCGTGCAGATCCTGCGTATTGTGCGAGGCTTCAGCAATCGCAAACACGGCCTGCTGAATGCTCTCAGCCTGTTTGCGCCGGGTGATGTCTCGGGCAACCGCCACACGGCATTGATCTGCTTCCGACCAGCGCGCCGACCACATAATGTGGACGGTATCGCCATTTTTGCGGATATAGCGATTCTCAAAGTGTGGCTGCGGTTCCCCTGCAACAATTTTATCGACTGTTTGGAGCGTGAGCTGGTGGTCATCCGGATGTACCAGCTCCAGCATTTGTTTGCCCATCAACTCTGCTTGTGTATATCCAAAAATCTGCTCCGCACTGGGGCTTACATAAAGAAAGTGACCGTTTTTATCCACCACGCAAACGGCGTCCACCAATAGATCGATGTATTTGCCAAGGGACGGGAAGGTTAGGGAGTTCATAGCATCTATCCATTGGTGATTGCCACCTCTTGAAGGGTTGGCTTTGTCTCCCCAATAGCATAGTCAGGTAGAGGTGTGCTTGTAAAACCTTTGCTTGGGAATTTGTGTGTGCGGGGGCTTGTTAAAAATTGTTATACTGTTATAGTTGTGTATAACACTATGCTGGTGTGTGAAATAAGATCGCTAAGCCGGAATACTTGCTACCGCGTTATTAATCCAACTGTTATTGGCTCTGCTTTTGTAGTTGGGGGCTATTTGGTTGCGCAATAACTGTTATGGAATTTAAGTTATTTCTTACTACTTTTTTAAAGAGAGCTCTATGAAACGTTTACTGTTATTAATTCCTTGTATTGCACTTTCAGCCTGTGTGTATAACCAACACACCAACGAGTATCACAAAGGTACAGAAATTAGCGCGCAACAAGTGGCCACTATTGAAGCAGGTAAAACCACAAAGCAATGGGTGCTTACCAACTTTGGTATTCCTGATCGCACCCAAGTAGAAAAGGATGGGTTAGAGGTATTTGAATATGTCTATGAACGAACCGAGAAATCCAGTAAGAGTTTTATCTTTTTATTCGATATAGACTCAGACAAAGTTGCCTCGCGCAAAGTGACTCGCGTCGTTATGCGCGATGGCATTGTGCAGGCTATTCATGTTAACGACAGTAAATAACCGACACTATGAATTGGAATGATGATCAGCCCATCTATCGACAGCTGCGTGAAAAAATTGTGGCGTTGATTTTATCGGGTGTATTCAAAGAGGGCGATGCTCTGCCGTCCGTGCGGCAGGTCGCCAGTGACTATCAAATTAATCACATTACGGTGAGTAAGGCCTATCAGGAGTTGGTGGATATGGGGCTGGTGGAAGCGCGGCGCGGCATGGGTATGTATGTAGTGCAGGGTGCGCAACAAAAATTGCACAACATCGAAAAAGAAAAATTTATCTCTACTGAAGTGCCCGCACTTTTGCTGCGTATGCGGCAGCTGGGTATAAGTAAAAAAGAATTGATCACCGCGCTGCAAGTCGCGCAAGGAGAATAGCATGAGCCCGGTAATTAGTGCCCAAGGGGTACAAAAGCGTTACGGCAAAAAAATGGCGTTGGAAAATATTGATTTGCAAATCGATGCAGGGAAAATTGTGGGCTTAATTGGTCCCAACGGCGCTGGTAAGACAAGCTTGTTAAAAGGGATTTTAGGCTTGGCGCCAGTAGAGGGCGAATTGACTGTGTTGGGGATGAATCCGCAACGCGAGCGCGTGAAATTATTGGAGCGGGTTTCCTTTGTTGCGGATACCGCGATACTGCCCCATTGGATCAGCGTGCGCGAATTAGTCGCTTACACCGAAGGCGTCCATCCGCGCTTCAGCCGCACACTGTGCATGAAATATCTCGCAGAAACCTCTATCGCGCTTACTGATAAAGTCCGGTCACTCTCCAAGGGCATGGTCACCCAATTGCATCTTGCGTTGATTATGGCAATTGATAGTGAGCTATTGGTGTTGGATGAGCCGACCTTGGGCTTGGATATTCTTTATCGCAAACAATTTTATGAGAGTTTGCTCAACGATTATTACGATGGACAGAAAACCATTTTAATTACCACGCATCAAGTGGAAGAGATCGAAACAATTTTGACTGATCTGATTTTTATAAATCAGGGAAAAATCGTGTTGGATGCAAGCATGGAGCAAATCGCAATGCAATACGTGGAGTTACAGGTGGACGCCAATTACAAAGAGCATGCGCTGGCGCACAACCCGATTCACAGTCGCCGCTTGCTGGGTGGTTTCAGTATGTTGTTTGAACCCAGTGAGCAGCAGCGTGCATCACTGGCGCAATTAGGGCAGCTCACTACACCGAGTTTAAGTGAATTATTTGTGGCTAAAATAAAGCCCCAGCATTTGGCGAAGGAGGTGGCGTAATGTTTGGAAAACTTTTTGTGGTGCAGTTAAAGCGTGAATACTGGGAACATCGTAGTCTATTTGTATTATTACCCTTGGTGTGTGTGTTACTAGTAGCCGGTTTTTGGGTGTTGGCAGTTATCAGCGATCCCGCCATCAATCAAACAAATGACTCAGGTATTAAGTTAGCTGATCCTCATTTTCAGGAATTCTTAAAACTGGATGAAACTGGTAGTGGCTATAAAATAAATTTTGCAAGTAACGAAGTGGTTGGCTTTATCATTGCGTTGCAACAATTTATGGGGTGGTGGTTTTTTTCCGTGGTCAGTGTGTTTTTGACTTTGTATTACTCTACGTCATGTTTGTTTTCTGATCGTAAAAGCCGCGACATCTTATTTTGGCGCTCCATGCCGGTAAGTGAGCATTTTAATGTGTTCATCAAATTAGTTGTAGCGGCGGTGAGTGTACCCTTGTTGACACTGTTAATGAATGCATTGACAAACCTGGTGTTATTACTCGTAGTTTGTGTGTGGCTGGGTGACTTTGGGCAATTTGTCACGGCCTTGCACGCCTTGCCACTGCTGGGAAATTATTTGTTGGGCAGCATGGGTTTGGTGCCGCTGATGCTGCCGGTATTTGCTTGGGCGATGCTGGCATCAGCCTACGCAAAAAAGTCGCCCTTTCTCGGTGCTACTTTTATCCCGCTAATCCTGCTGGTTGCTGATCGTTTTCTCAATAAATTCATGGGAATCAATATTCATATTTATGAATTGGTCAAAACCTATCTGAATAGTATTGGTGAAGTTATGCAGGTGTCGTTTGGCGATGCTAGCAACGGATATGTGAGTTTTACGTTTAACTATTCTGCTGAAGTGACAATTTACAGTGTGCTCGTGGCTGTGTTGTTGGCTGTCGTTATATGGCTGAGAAATAATCGTTACGAGATTTAATTTTCCGTCACCAAAATATTCAAGGATTCGCAATCTTAACCCTTCATTATTACCATTCTAAGGATTAAATCTGGCTATGCTTGACGTTAAAGGAATCTCTAAAAAAGTAACAACAGCCGAGGGCGATTTAACTATTTTGCATGATATTTCGCTTGCGGTTGCAGCTGGAGAATCGATTGCGATTACTGGTGCATCTGGCTCGGGTAAATCCACTCTTCTTGGGATTTTGGCTGGCTTGGATGTACCCACAGCAGGAGAGGTCATTTTGAATAATCACTCGCTTACGTCTCTCAATGAAGAGGGACGGGCGAAAGTGAGAGCGGTTAATGTTGGTTTTATTTTTCAATCATTTCAACTGCTGCCCGGTTTGACCGCGCTAGAAAATGTCATGTTGCCGCTGGAGCTACGCGGCAATAAAAAAGCAAAAAATTTGGCGATGGATTTTTTAGGCCAAGTGGGATTGGAGAAGCGTACCAGTCATTACCCGCAACAGCTCTCCGGCGGCGAGCAGCAACGAGTTGCTATAGCACGGGCATTTGCCAGTCAGCCCAAAATTCTTTTTGCCGATGAGCCAACCGGCAATTTAGACAGTACTACCGGTGCGCGTATTATAGATTTGCTCTTTCAATTAAATGCGGAACAGAACGCAACACTCATTCTGGTTACCCATGAACACCGTCTTGCGTCGCGCTGCCAAACACGTATTGAATTATCGGCAGGCGAAATAATGCCATCGCAGGGTAAACAATAATGTTGGCATTAAAATTATTGCTGCGTAATTGGCGCAGTGGCGAGTTAAAGCTGTTGGCTGTTTCCCTTATTCTTGCGGTGGCTGTTTTAAGTGGCATCTCTATTTTTTCTGCAAGACTTGAATCAACCCTGTTGTTGCAAAGTAATAGCATCTTGGGTGCAGATGCTGTTGTCAGTGGTTCTGTGCCGATAAGTCAGGAATGGATTGGCCGCGCCACAGAAAACAAGCTCCAGCAATCATTTTCCACTATGTTTATGTCAGTTGTTTATGCTGGCGATGAGATGCAAATGGCATCGATTAAGGCCGTGGATTCGTATTACCCATTGCGCGGGCAATTGGACATTAGCCATGTGGTTTATGCGGAAAATGCTGTTGATATTAGAACGGCCAGTGCAGTTCCTGCCGCCGGTGAGGTGTGGGTAGACTCACGATTGTTCTCCGCATTAAAAATATCCATGGGTGACAGGGTTTCCGTAGGCGATGTGGATTTAACGCTGACTAACATACTTATTGATGAGCCGGTCGGCGTGAATCCGTTTTTTAACTTTGGCGCGCGCTTGATAATGAATATTGCTGATCTGCCAAAAACCAATATTCCGCAAGAGAATTATCAATGGCTGCTTGCTGCGAGCAATAGCAAAAATTTGACTGGCTTTCTTGAGAAAATAAAACCTGAGCTTAATCAACATCAAAGTATTGCAACCATTGAGTCATCGCAGGAACAGTTAACGGCCAATTTAAAAACCGCCAAAAACTTCCTGATAATTGCATCGGTGATGGCGGTGCTCCTGGCTGGTGTCGCAATTGCTATTGCGGCACGCCAGTTTTCAGTGCGCCACACTAATCAGGTTGCGCTTATGAAAAGCTTGGGCGCTAATGCTTTGCGTATCCGGTTATTATATTTCGGACAGTTATTGATGTTGGGTGTAGCGGCGGCTTTGTTTGGTTTGGTGATAGGTTACGGGATTCAGGAAGTTGTCGCAGTCAACATCAAGCAGTTGTACCACCTCACACTGGCGTCATCGGGTGTTTATCCCTATGTGCTGAGTTTTATCGGAGGTTTGGTTTGTGTGTTGTGTTTTGCATTGCCTGCGCTTTGGTTTTTGCCTGGTATTCCCCCGCTAAAAATTTTACGCAGGGAATTAGCGGTGAATATGCCGCAGGTGTGGTTGCAAATAGGTTTGGCAGTGTTTGCGATGGTGGCGTTGGTGGGCCTATTTAGTCGCAATATAAAAATCACCTTAAGTTCAACTCTGGGATTACTGGTTGTTTTGGTGGTGGCCTGTATTGTGTCCTGGTTGTTGTTGAAAATCAGTAAACTATTTATTAGCAATTTAGGTGGGGTCTGGCGGCTCGCATTTGCGGGAATGCAAAAACGTAGGGGACAAAGTGTTGTACAGGTGGCCATTTTTTCCGTTGCGTTGATGCTATTGCTAACCCTGACGATTATTCGTACCTCATTTATTGCGGAATGGCAGAGGCAAATTCCCGCTGATTCACCGAATCATTTTATTGGCAATATGAATGCTGCTGACGTGGCAGATTTCAAGCAGTTTTTGCTCGATAGACGTATTGATGTGAATCCCATTTATCCTGTCGTAAGAGTTCGGATCGCAAAAATTAATGCGGTCGAACCGAGTGCGGAACTGAGTAATCGCCATCCTGCATTTAAACAGGAGTTAAATGTCACTGATTTCGATTCATTGGCAAGTGATCATGAGATTGTGGAGGGGCAATGGTGGGATTTATGGCAAAAAGCTGCGCCCAATAGGGTGGGGGTTTCAGTCGATGCTGAATTCGCAAAACTTATTGGGCTGCATATTGGCGATCAACTGGCTTTCTCTGTTGGGGGCTTAGCCTTGAATGCAGAAGTGGCCAGCTTTAGGCGTATTGATTGGAAGTCGTTAAATCAAAATTTCTTATTTATATTTGAGCCAACTGCACTTGACCGTTTTTCACCGATTTATGGCACCAGTGCGTTTATTCCAACAGGCGATACGCAGTACTTTAACCATTTTGCTCGCGAACATCCCAATTTATTGGTATTGAATTTCGGGAGCATGATTGAAAATATCCAAAAAATTATCAGCCAGGTTAGTAACGGTATCGGCTTGGTACTTTGGTTGACTCTGGGGGCTGGGTGTCTGGTGCTGTTTGCAGTGGTAATGGGCAGTATTGAAAGCCGCAAACAAGAAGCAGGCCTGCTGCGTGCGTTGGGAAGTTCGCGCCGCTTAATGTTGGGCAGTGTGCTGGTCGAGTTTGCCATTCTAGGTTTTTTATCGGGTTTAATTGCTATCGTTGGTGCCGAATCATTTTTGTTCGCTTTGCAACACCTCGTGTTTAAGAATGAAATGCAACCTCACTACGCGTATTGGTTGGCATCGCCACTTATTGGAATGGTATTTATTGCAACCTTGGGTGTTGTTTGTTGTCGCACTGTCGTGGTTACACCTCCTGTAGTGGTGCTGCGCGAGGCCACTTAATCATTGGTGTAGTTTTATAATAGAAAGGAAATGTTAATGATCAAACGATTTTTTTGGTATGGCTACTCGCCTATATTCGTCATGTTTTGTGCGGTGAGCCTTTCAGCTACGGTAATGGCCGATGGCCTTACTGATTTTCGCAGCGCCTTAACACAGCTAAAGTTTACTGACCCCATTGTCGTCAATGCGCAGTTCAAATTATTTGGCCGCAGCGGCGAGCACGACGAATTAATTGAGCGTGAAGGCGTGATTAATATGCGTTTGGAGGATGGAGCGAATGGGTTGCGAGCGGTTTATTCCCCTGCACTGATTGGGCAATTACACGCAGAAGAGCTGGCAAAAATTGAGGATGAAAATGTAAAGAATTCAGCGCTCAATGCGGTTGGGCAGTTTCAATATTGGGAATGGCGCGAACTTTTGTATCCCGCCGCACAAATGGAGTTAGTACTGGGGCGCTACCATTTTGTGGGTGAAAAAATGGATGCATTTAATGGCGAGCCAACCAGATTGCTAACCTTTAGTATGCCCAAAGAAAAAATTGACAAAGGCTTTCGCAAATACGTTAAAAAATACAAAAACCATTTGCAGATATGGATTGACGATAAAGGCGTCCCGCTCTCTAGCCAGTTAACTGAAAAGGGTTCCGGGCGCATATTTATCGTGATTGGTTTTACCTTCAAGAATGAAATTCACACCGAATATCGTCAGCAGAACGGGCGGTTGATCGCCGTAAAACGTGAAGTAAAAGATGAAAGCTCAGGTGCAACTATGCAAAGCCAGCGGCATTTTATCGCCACTGTGAATCTAGTTAACTAAGCGGCAAGAGGAACCTACGGCCGGCCAGTATGGTCATATTGGCTGGGCATAGCAGTCTGCTGCAAAAACTCTTCATCGCTCTTACTCCACCTTGTGCGAACGGCTCTGTGCTAGCGCCCCTGTGCGAGCACCACTGTGCGTGCCACCCCAAACTCTGCTAGGCTTTGCCCGCCAATTGAACCAACTCTAACCCTAAAGGAACTACGCTATGTTAAAGCGCTACTCGGCCTATGCCTTCAGTTTGCTGTTGCTGGGCGGAATCAGTTTGGTGGGCTGCGAATCCACCAGCAGCTCCAAACCCACCGTACAAAACCCCGAACAAGTCACCATCATTAAAAGCCCTAATGATGATCGTCAGTATTCGGCGCTTCTGTTACCTAATGGTTTGCAGGTGGTGTTGGTCTCTGACCCGACGCTTGAAAATTCTGCGGCGTCGATTGCCGTGGGCGTGGGCAGTGCACATGACCCCAAAACACAATTGGGTTTGGCGCACTACCTTGAACTTATGTTGTTTTTGGGGACGGAAAAATATCCTGAGCCCGATGGTTTTATGAAATACACCCAGGCCAATGGTGGTATGACTAATGCCTTTACCGCCTACGATAAAACCAATTATTTATTCCAGATCAATGCCGGAAAGTTTGACGATGCATTGGATCGTTTTAGCGATTATTTTAAGAAACCAACTTTTGATCCGCACTTCAGCGAGAAAGAGCGCAATGCGGTGAACAATGAGTGGTCGCTGCAAAAAGCACAAGACGGCTGGAATTTATTTGCATTGCAAGGTTTTACTGCCAATCCGGAAAGCCCCGCCGCAAAATTTAACATCGGCAATTTGGATACCCTGCAAGATAAGCCGGGCTCAGTTTTGCAAGAAGAGTTGAAAAAATTTTACGACAGTTACTACTCCGCCAATATCATGAAGCTGACTTTGGTTGGCAAGCAATCACTGCCGGAATTAAAAGCGCTCGCCGAAAAGCATTTTTCGTCGATTCCCAATAAAAATGTCACCTTGCCTGAAGTCACAGTGCCGGGTTTAACCAAAACCGAAATGGGCAAGAGTATTCACTACAAGCCGATTAAAGATTTGAAAGCGCTTTATGTGGATTTTCCGGTGAAATCCAACAAGCACCAATGGCGTTTGAAACCCAATGAATATGTGCGCAACTTAATTACTTCGGAAGAGCAGGGCACCTTGGGTGAGCAATTGCGCAGTAAAGGTTTGGTAAAAATGATTACCGCCTATATTGATGCCGAGGGCTACGGCCCCGACGGTTTCCTGCGCGTGCAAGCGGAATTGACCGATGCGGGTGTGCAGCAGCAAGATGAAATCCTCGCGGCAATTTTTTCTTATATCGACCTGATCAAGCGCGATGGTTTGAATCCCAATTACTACCGCGAATTGCAAGCCATGCGCAGCAAAGATTTTGCCAATGCCTCCAAGTCAGAGCCGCTCGACCAAGCGGTGGAATTGACTATGTTGCAGTTTGATTTGCCGGTAGAAAATTTATTAAATGCCGATTACATCTACGACCGTTACGATGCTAAAGCAATTAAAAATCTGCTGGCACAATTGGATGAGCGTAATGCCCGCGTGTGGTACATCAATCCCAATGAAAAAGCAGAAACGCCTGTGCCCTTCTTTGATGGTAAATACGCAATTCGCGCTATTAATGCCGAAGAATTTGCGCGCTGGGATTCATTGGCCGCTAAACATAAATTTAATTTGCCACCGTTGAATGATTTATTTACTGATAAACCTGCGCCAATTGTCGATAACCTTTACCTTAAACCGCATCAGGTGGTTAGCCAAGCGGGCGTAGAAGCTTATCTGGCTCATGCTGAACATTATCGTGAAGACAAGGGCCAGGTGTCAGTACAAATCAATGTCGATTTTTCACTGAAATCACCGAAAGAAGCTGTGCTCTCGTCACTGATTAATGATATTTACAACAAGCAAACCATGACATTGGCAGATCGCGCCGGGCGCGCATCCCTGGGGATTTCGGCAACCGTAATGGATGCCAATAGCCAGGGTATTTTCATTTCCGGTTACACTACTAAACATCCTCTGCTGTTAGAGCAAATGTTGAAAGAATTTGCTGCATTGGATATTAGCGATAAGGCGTTCCACGAAGCGCTGGATAGTTTCCAGCAAAATGTTGCCAACAAAGAAAAGAACCATGTGTTTCGCCAGTTATTTGGTCACGGCCAACGTTTGACCAGTAAAGTGCAATGGACCGATGAGCAACTGCTGGCTGCCGCCAAAATGGTTAGCAAGGCCGATGTGGTTGCTTACCATGCGGCCATTAAACGCGATCCACTGTTGCGCATTTTTGCAGTAGGCAATTACACCGACGCGCAAGTAAAAGAAATGGCTTTGGCAGCGGCTGCGATTCTTCCCGGCACGCGCACACCGGCGCAGCGCGTAGTCAATCAATATGTGACTCCCGCACCCCGCAAAGCTATAAACTTTAGCGATGATGTTGAACTGGCTGATAGCGCGGTTTTACAAGCCTGGTTTGGCAGTAAAAAGTCTGATGATGAACAGGCGCAGTTGGCGGTATTAAATTCGCTGTTTAGCAATGACTTTTTTATGCAGTTGCGCACCCATGAACAATTGGGTTATGTGGTGACCAGCTTTAATTATCCGGTCGATGATATTCCCGGTTTTGTGATGTTGGTGCAAAGTTCCAATACCGATCTGCCCGGTATCAAAGCGCGTATGGATAAATTTCGCGCTGAATATCTGGCTAAATTAAAAGCCACTGACCCTGCTGAGATCGAGCAGGCCAAGCAGGCAATGATCGCCAATGTGCTGCAAAAGCCAACGGATTTTTATGCTGAGGCTGGTCTATACACTAGCGAGTTCTGGCATGGCAAATACCAATTTGATGCTCGCGATCGCTACTTGGCCGCGCTGCAAAAAGTCACTAAAGACGATTTGGTTAAAATCTACGAACAATTATTGCTCAACGATAAAG
>NZ_JBRFPI010000087.1:1276-2410 GCF_053579595.1 Cellvibrio sp. | reverse complement strand
GAAGATGCTGACCCCGGTATTGTCAGCGCCGCGCTTATGAATGCGGCAGCGCGCTTTAATGCCTTCGTCGTGGCGCAAAGCTCACTCGATAAAAATGAGTTTGCCGAAGATGTGGAGGGCACAACGAATTATTTGTCTGGCCGCTACCGCGATTTCCTTAAAGAGCATATGGAAGATTACCGCGAGAATTACACTACGTTAATTGGCAACAGGGAATTGCCGGAGGAATAGATCGGTTTGGGATTGAAAAAGCAGCTTCGGCTGCTTTTTTGTTATTTGCACCAAATAAATATTTGTAAAGCTGGTTTAAGCGCAAATAGGGCATATTTATCTTTTTCTTGTATACAAGTATATTGATGATTGTCTGATCATCCTCCAATAACCATAAAAGCCACTACCTATGAGAAACCCACGAGCCATTTATTCGCAGCTATTACTGCTGATTTGCCTTTCTTTACTCTCTATTTCCAATGCTTTTGCCGATGTCACTTTGCCGCGCCTGTTGAATGACGGTGCGATTCTCCAGCGCGATAAACCTTTAACGATTTGGGGTTGGGCGGCTGAAGGCGAGAAGGTGACTGTGAGTTTTGCGGGTAAGGAGAAATCCACCCAAGCCGTTGATGGTAAATGGCAGGTGACGTTTCCGGCGCGCAAAGCCGGTGGCCCCTTCGAATTGGTGGTGACGGGTGAGACGAACCAGCTTAAACGCAGCAATATTTTATTGGGCGATCTGTGGGTTGCATCGGGTCAGTCCAATATGGAATTGCCTTTGCGTCGGGTGAGATACCAATATCCTGGGCTGATTGAAACTACACAGCAGCCCAGCATCCGCGAATTTAATGTGCCTGTTACTTATGCGTTTAAAGGCCCTTTGAGTGATTACACGCAAGGCGATTGGAAAACCGCTACGCCGGAAAATTTGGAAAATTTTTCTGCGGTAGGTTTTTTCTTCGCGCAAAAATTATTGGCGGAAAATAAAGTGCCGGTGGGTATCATCACGATTCCTGTCGGTGGTTCACCGGCTGAAGCTTGGGTGAGCGAATCCGTATTGCAAAAATATCCGCAGTATTTACAGAAGCTGCAACCGTTTAAAGATGATGCCCATGTGCAGGCGACTATCGCTAAAGACAAAGC
>NZ_JBRFPI010000087.1:0-1176 GCF_053579595.1 Cellvibrio sp. | reverse complement strand
GTAGGGCAAACGGGCTATCAATATCCGCCGCGTATTTATGCCGTGCCTGCGGGGTTGTTAAAAGCCGGTAAAAATAGCATCGCGATTCGTGTAACCAGTTATTCCGCTAATGCCGGTTTTGTAAAAGACAAACGCTATGCGCTGATGTTTGGCGAAAGTAAATTTGGTGCGGCTTATTCCGGCGATGAAGAAGTTTCACTGCGCGGTGAGTGGCAATATCAAATCGCCGCTACTGCGGGCGCTATGCAACCAGGGACAACCTTGCATTATCTTCCATCATCATTGTTTAACGCGAAATTAGCTCCCGCATTGCCGCTAAAAATAAAAGGCGTGATTTGGTATCAGGGGGAATCTAACGTAGATCGCGCAGCGGAATATCACCAATTAATGACGGATTTAATTGGCGATTGGCGCAAACAATTCCAACAATCCGATTTGCCTTTTGTCTATGCCCAATTGGCCAATTTCCTTCCTGCTGCGAGTCAACCAGGCGAGAGTGGCTGGGCAGAGTTGCGTGAAGCACAGCGTAAAACACTCGCGGTAAAAAATACGGCTATGGCGGTAGCGATTGATGCGGGTGAGTGGAACGATATTCATCCGCTGGATAAACAAAAAGTGGGTGAGCGTTTGGCAATGGGCGCGTTGAAAGTGGCTTACGGTAAAAAATCGCTGCTTGCATCCGGGCCATCGCTGAAAAAAGTGAAGGCGAAGGGCAATAAAGTAGAGTTAACGTTTGCGGATGTGGGCAAGGGGCTGCAAGCGGTTGGTGGCGAGTTAAAGCATATTGCGCTTGCGGGCGCGGATAAAAAGTTTGTGTGGGCCATGGCGGAGGTGAAGGGTAACAAGCTGATGGTGTGGGCGGATGCTGTTGCTGAGCCTAAATGGGTGCGTTATGCATGGGCCGATAACCCTGAGGGGGCAAATCTGTATAATAGCGCCGGTCTGCCTGCATCGCCGTTTGAGGCTCGTGTTTTGGATTAGTTTTTGCTGTGCCCCCGCCGCATGGATTCCGGAGTCTTTTCAGAGACTCGCCGTGAACCCATCCATGGGGGCTCATTGCCCGCATCCCTGCGGGCAATGGTCTCTGAAAAGACTCCGGAATCCATGCTGCTACCTATGCGTTTCAAATAGGAAAAAACAGCAAACACCGATGCAGAAATCATTTTCTCATCGGCG
>NZ_JBRFPI010000086.1:5852-13603 GCF_053579595.1 Cellvibrio sp. | reverse complement strand
GCAGAGCCCAATACCAAATTATCGCGTGTGGTGCCCCATGAGGATTGTTTTAATACTTCCACACCGGTCATACCGTACTTGGCAAAAAAACCTTTTTCCTGTGCAACAAATAATGGTGCTGCATCGGTGAGTGCAATAAAACCTAATTTTGCTTTGGTGGTTTCCAATGCAACGGGTGCGGCGTAAGCAAGGCTGCCCAAGCCGGGTAACAAGCTCATAGCAGCGGCGCCACCTAAGGCACCCAAACCGGTTTTCAATAAACGGCGGCGATCTAATTGCAGTGATTGATCAGTTGAATCTGGAATGTTTTTGTTGTCCATAAATAACCTCGCGCAGGGTAGTAGTCAGTATGGTTAGGGTTATTGATCGTTGTTAGTTAACTCAATCTGACTAACGCATAATTAATGCCAATAACTGTCACTTGTAGGGAGAATTGGTTTTCGCGCCCTAAATATCTTTACTTAATCGCATTTTGATTTTTGTTGGTGCGCTAATTCGTTGCTTTTAAAATTTGTGTATTTTTAAGGTTCATTTTTATTGCTACAAATTCACTATAGTTGTGCATTTTTGATGTTTTTGGATGTTCAATTATTAGTCTCATCTCGGTGCGAGTTGTTGGGTATGCCCTTTTTCGGCGCCAAAGCAATCCATGGCGCATCCTCCTGCCCAAAGATGAGACAAGGGTTCGATTAGTTACGCCATTCGGGCGCCAACGGCATTGGCTGGAAGAATTAAGGTAAAGGACTGTAATTGTCATTCTGGAAATATGGACTGGGTGTTGCCCAGGCTCTAGGCTGCGCGCATCTGACGTCTTAAAGAACAACAACGAGGAACAGCAATGAAATTAATCGGTTTATGTTTATGTGGCCTTATCGCCAGCGCCCAGGTGTTTGCGGCGGGCGCGAGTGAGTGGAAATCCCTGTTTAATGGCAAAGACCTGAGTGGCTGGGAGCCTTATGTGAGCTACCAACCGGAAACCAATGAATACAATCTGGTTTCAAAGCATAAGCCTCATGGCTTGAACAACGACCCTAACCATATTTTTTCAGTGGTTGATGGCCTTTTGCGGGTTTCCGGAGCTGAATGGGGCGGGCTTACCAGTGTGGATGAGTTTGAGAACTTTCACCTGAAATTTGATATCAAGTGGGGCAAACAAAAATGGCATCCGCGTCTGGATGCGCCGCGTGATAGTGGCCTGTTGTATTTCGCCGTCGGCCCCCAGGGGGCACAGAGCACCCACTGGATGCGCAGCCACGAATTTCAGATCCAGGAAGGCGATAGCGGCGATTACCACAGCCTCGACGGTGTGATCATTGATGTGCACGCGGGCGATACCAACCTCGGCGATTGGAAATTTTATCGTTACGATCCCAAATTGCCGCTGCGCAAAGATATAGCCGCGCGCGTATTAAAACTGGGCAACTATGAAAAGCCGAGCGGTGAGTGGGACACCATGGAAGTGATTACCGATGGCAAAACCCTGATTCATAAAGTAAACGGCCATGAAGTGTTTCGCGGCTTTAATTCACGCCACAAAGTGGATGGAAAATTTGTCCCGCTCACGCGCGGCAAACTGCAAATCCAATCGGAAGGCGCTGAGACTTTCTTCCGCAATATCCAGATCAAAACCCTCGATAAACCTGCGGCGGAATATTAATCCTTTCACGTCAATTGAGCGCGAGGGTTGATTTAATCCCCCGCTCCATGCAGTCTGGGCTCATGCATTTTCGCCAATAATACTCGCAGGTGAACCATGAGCCCTTTCCACAATTTCACAGCTGAATCCCTGAACGGAACGCCCATTAACCTGTCTGACTACGCAGGCAAGCTGGTGCTGGTGGTCAATACGGCCAGCCAATGCGGGTTTACCCCGCAATACGCCGGACTTGAAGCGCTCTATAAGGAATTCAGCGATCAGGGTTTGGTGATTCTCGGTTTCCCCTGCAACCAATTTGGCGGGCAGGAGCCGGGCGATGCAGATCAAATCGCGCAGACCTGCCAAATTAATTACGGTGTGAGTTTTCCCATGTTCGCCAAAGTGGATGTGAATGGCAGCAATGCACACCCGCTATTTCAATGGCTAACCAACGCACTACCGGGTTGGTTAGGTAAATCGATTAAATGGAATTTCACAAAGTTTTTAATCGGCCGCGATGGCACACCCATCAAACGTTTTGCCACTATCACCAAACCGGAAAAAATGGCGGCGTTTATTCGCCAGCAATTACAAAATTCCTGACAGTTGTCACCATCCTGCGATTACAAAAAGTTTAACGATGAACAATAAAAAAATTATCCTCGTTGCCACACTGGCATTTGCACTGGGTTTCTACGCCAGCGAATATCGCCATGCCAATCGCACTGAAAATGTGCCGGTTATTGCCGATGCTAGTATCGCCGAGCCGGAAATTGTTGAGGAATCAGCGCAACCCCGAGCGCAAGACATTAGCTCCATATCACCTGCATCCGCTCCGCAATTCTTACCCACTAAACCCCAGTCGCCACTTGAACGCGCCAATCAATTAATTGCCAATGGCGCTTACGGCGATGCTGCGCGCCTGCTGAATCAACTACTCGAATTAGAGCCGCAAAATACCGAGGCGCTGTGGTTGTTGGCGCGCGTGTACGAACAACAGGGTCAGCATAAAGAAGCGGTCGGCATTTGGTTTCGCTATATCAATACCGAAGTGGATGCACAAAAAATCGAAACTGCGCTCGCGTATTTGGCGAAATATTTAATTCGCCTCACTGAGAATCCATCGATTTTTGGTGAGAGCTATGAGTGGTTAATGGCGCAGATTAATGATCTGATCAAACTCACGCCCGACAACGGCGAATTGCATTTGCAACTCGCCAAAATGCATTTAAAAACTGAAGATAAAGAGCAAGCGCAATATCATGCGCTCATGGCTGCCAACCAACCGGAAACCCAGGCCCGTGCTGAGGGCATTCTCGCCAAATTGGATGAAGGCTCGCTCGCGCAAGACGATGGCGCCGCTGAAATCACAGTGCCATTGATTCGTTTCGGCGGCCAATTTTTAGTGCCGGTAACGGTTGAAGGTGAACAGGTAAAATTATTGCTGGATACCGGCGCATCCATCAGCGGCCTGACTGCCAGTTTTATCAATCGCCATTACTCATTTGTAAAATCACCTAAACCTATTCAACTCAACACTGCAAGCGGCACAGTCGAAAGCTATTTGTTTTTAGTAGATACCTTCACCATTGAAAGCATCACCTTCAACAAACACATGCTCGCCCGCCTGCCGATGGATAATGGCGATCATTTTGATGGCCTGTTGGGTATCGATATTCTCGGCCGGTTTGATTTTGTGATTGATCAGAATAAAGCGATATTGCGGTTGAGAAAGCGGTAGTTAAAAAATTGACATTATTCAAAGGAGATGCATGAACGTGCTAATTTTATCCGGAGTTATTGCCCCTTTGTGGATGCTAGTGGGCGTTATTATCGTCGCGCGTTTATATCCCGGTTATAACCATCGCCAACAAGTCTTGAGTGAGTTGGGCGCGCGCAACCGCGCCACCACAAAAATTCACCCATGGATCAATAATTTTCCCATTGGGTTTTGGTTTGTATTTTTTGGTGCGGTGCTACTGAAGATTGAATCCACTAATAACCTGTTATTTTTAACCGGTATTTTGATGATGGTGCAGGGCGTTTCACATTGGGTAACGGGCTTGTTTCCCTGCGATGAAGATTTGGGTGTACCCAAACCATCAAAGGGGCAGGTAATACATAACCTTGCGGGTTTGGTGATGTATTTTTCTTTGCTGGTCGCGTGTCTGCTGTGGTCGATTAAAACACATAATCTACCGGTATGGTTTTCGCTGTATTCTGCAGTTAGTGCGCTGATATCTGTTGTTGCTTTGGTATTGATGCTGCGTGCACTCAAAACCAATATTAATTTGGGTTTTTATCAGCGCGTTAATTACGGTGTATTGGCGGTTTGGGTGATGGTGTTGAGCGTGATGATAATAAAGAACTAATGCGGATATTTTTTTGTCGTTAACTATTGAGTGAGGATAATTTATTGAGCGAAGAATTTACCGGCTGCAAAATCGCCTATATATTTAACGATCAATTACTCGTCTATAAACGCGATAATTTTGCACATATTCCATTTCCGGATTTATGGGATTTTCCCGGTGGTGGACGTGAGGGGTTTGAAACATCGGAAGCGTGTGTGTTGAGGGAGTTACAAGAGGAGTTTGGAATAGCACTTCCCGAGTCACGCTTGATTTTTAAGAAAAAGGTGCCCGATTATTTAAATACCGGCAATTCATTTTTCTTTGTTGCGGAAGGCCAGCAAGTTGAAATTGATAGCATCGTATTTGGTAGTGAAGGGCAATGTTGGCAATTGATGGGAATTCCTGAATACATGGCGCATCCTCAGGCCATTCCAGTGTTAAAGACTCGATTGTTATGGTTTCTTAATTCATCGTTCAATCCATAAAATGGTTCTTCTGTAAGATACTGATTGGTATTGTTAAATAGTTCCAGCTGAAAAAACGCATTACTCTCCCGCAAATCAATAAACCTCACGCCTACACCGATCAACCGCACTGGCAAATTTTTCCGCTCATAAGCTTCTGCACACAAACTTTGCAACTCCATTAAAGACACCGCACTGGCGCTGCGCTCGATGGTGGTAATACTGAAATCTGAAAATTTAAGTTTTACAAAGAGTTTTACCACTTTGTAGTCATCATCGACACGGCGCAAGCGTATCGCCAGTTGTTGGCTTAGTGGCGGTAACTCGTGCAGGCAGTTTTCCAATCTGGGAAGATCCTGCGAAAAAGTATTTTCCACACTGAGGGATTTGCGGCGTCGGTCTACCGTTAATTCGCGCTCATCAATTCCTCGGCTCAGCTTGTAAAGGCGTGAGCCCATTTGACCATAGCGTTGCGATAATTCAAAGATTGAAAATTTGTGCAGGTCGCCACAAGTAAAGATATTGGATTCCGCCAGTTTTGCCGCCATGGCTTTACCGACGCCGTAAATTTTTTTGACGGGTAATTGCGCGACAAAAGCTTGAACCTTTTCAGGTGGGATAACAAACTGCCCGTTGGGTTTATTCCAGTCGCTGGCGACTTTGGCGAGAAATTTATTGGGAGCGATACCGGCGGAGACAGTGATGCCGATTTCATCTTTGATGCGCTGGCGGATTTCCTGCGCGATTAATGTCGCGCTACCGCGATGAATTTTTGCATCGCTGACATCCAAAAATGCTTCATCGAGCGAAAGTGGTTCAACCAACTCGGTGTATTCGTAAAAAATATCGCGCATTTTTGCCGAGGCTTCGCGATAGGCATCCATGCGCGTGGGCAGGATTAATAAATCCGGGCACAAACGTTTTGCAGTGCTGGAAGGCATGGCCGAATGTACGCCATAGCGCCGCGCTTCGTAATTGCAGGTGGAAATGACGCCGCGCCGGTCACTGCTACCGCCCACCGCAATCGGGCGATGGGCAAGGCTGGGGTCATCGCGCATTTCAATAGCGGCGAAAAAACAATCGGCATCACAATGGATAATTTTGCGCATGGGAATTGGCGATGGTTAATGTGTACTGTATTAAAACACAGTGTTGCATGAATGGCAGCAGCAACATGATTAATTCACTAACTGAGCTGACAGCCCTTGACAGGCTAGGGGTAAAATAAAGTTAACTTGTATGACAATATGATCTAGCATGGGCTAGTATTAAGTGTTTTCAGAGACACCATTATTCAATAACAACAAACAGGAGACATCTATGCGCGCCATCAAGCCGCTTATTGCCGCCCTAGGCCTGACAATCAGTTTCACTGCTCTAGCGGACACCCAGGTCAGCGTCGATACCACCAAGCCCGGCCCCGTCATCAACAAAAACATCTACGGCCAATTTGCCGAGCATTTGGGGCGCGGAATATACGAAGGTATTTGGGTTGGCCCCAAATCCAAAATCCCCAATACCAAAGGCTGGCGCAACGACGTAGTGGGTGCGCTGAAAGATTTACAGGTGCCGCTGGTGCGTTGGCCGGGCGGTTGTTTTGCCGATGAGTATCATTGGCGCGAAGGTATTGGCCCGCGCGATAAGCGCCCTGCACGAGTGAACACTAACTGGGGTGGTGTGATAGAGGATAACGCCGTAGGTACCCATGAGTTCTTTGACTTGGTGGAAATGCTCGGCGCTGAAGCTTATGTGAATGGTAATTTGGGCACTGGTACTCCGCAGGAAATGGCGGAGTGGCTGGAGTACATGACCTCGGATAGTAAATCTACCCTGGCGGAATTGCGCCGCAAAAATGGCCGCGATAAACCTTTCCGTGTGCATTATTTTGCGATTGGCAATGAAGCATGGGGCTGCGGCGGCAATATGACCCCCGAGTTCTACACTCATCTCTATAAGCAATACGCCAGCTTCCTCAAAACGCCTAAAGACAACACACCGATTTTGATTGCTAGCGGTGGCCACACTGACGATACAAGTTGGGCAGATCATCTTACTGCCAACGTAAAACCGAATTGGGCGTTGCGGATGGATGCAGTGAGTTTCCACTATTACACACTGCCGAAAGGTGATTGGACGGTAAAAGGTGCAGCGCTTAAATTCCCTGAGGCCGAGTGGATGTCCACCATGGTCAACACACTGAAAATGGATCAGTTTATTGTCAACAATAAAAAAGTGATGGATAAAAATGATCCGGAGAAAAAAGTCGGTTTCTATGTGGATGAATGGGGCACATGGTACGACGTAACTGGCGATGATGATCCGGGCTTCCTCTATCAACAAAACAGTTTGCGCGATGCGATTGTCGCTGGCTTGAATTTCAATATTTTCCACAAACACGCTGACCGTGTGCACATGAGTATCATCGCGCAAATGGTGAACGTATTGCAGGCAATGATTTTGACGGACAAGGAAAAAATGGTTCTGACTCCGACTTATCATGTTTTCAAAATGTACATTCCATTTCAGGGAGCTACATCTTTGCCGCTGGAGCTGAAAAATGTACCGCAATACACGTTGGGCAGTGCTTCAATCCCTGCAGTGAGTGCAACAGCAGCGCGAGCGAAAGATGGCAAAGTGTATATCGCTTTGGTTAACGCCAACCCCAACAAGGCGGAAACCGTTGATATTAATTTGGCGGGTATAGCAGTGAATGGTGTGAGCGGACAGGTGTTAACAGCATCTGCAATGGATGCACACAATACCTTCGCAGCGCCAGAGACGATTAAACCAGCAGCTTACTCAGCGAAAGCCAAAAATGGAAAATTGGCGTTGGAGATTCCAGCTAAAGCAGTGGTAGTTGTTGCAGTAGAATAAGTTTTATCGAGACAAAAAAATGGGCGCAGATTGCGCCCATTTTTTTGGTTATTTTTTATTGGTTCAATTTATCAAACTGCGAATAATTATTTTTCAACCACACCCGTACGCGCGAACGTTCAATAATATTCATTACTTCAGTATTGTTGGCGGCAGACCAAAAGCTGGTGTTAGCAAAATCAATACGCGCCGCGAGTTGCGGTTGCAATTTCGCCAAGGTAATAAAAATCGCATTGCGGTCTTTCGCTTTCTGGTAAGTGGTCGATTGTTCAAAATGTTCAAAACACTCACCGCGGCCTAAATTATTGACTACTACAATCTTGATAAAATCCTGCGGGTAACGATTGAGCAGCCCATTTAATAAATTGACTGAATCTGCACCGTCATCCATCACATGCCATAAATAGACTTGGCTTCCCAACT
>NZ_JBRFPI010000086.1:0-5752 GCF_053579595.1 Cellvibrio sp. | reverse complement strand
ACTGAATCTGCACCGTCATCCATCACATGCCATAAATAGACTTGGCTTCCCAACTCCTGAAACAGTGCGAGCGCATCGCTCTCGTCAATCCACTTGCCCAAGCGGGTGGAGGTTTGTGCTGCTAAATCAACAATCAAATCGCTGCCGGGGTTTTCCTGCGCGAGAATAATCAGCTGATCAAGGCTGTCGTAATCGTCAACAATTAAGGGCGATGCAAACTCGCTGTAAAAGCGCGAAAAAGTCCCGTGGGATTGATCGGAGTCCAAGCCGATAAAAGGTTTTTCTGCGTCGATCAAATACTGCGCCAATAACCGCGCGGTCATAGATTTGCCAACCCCACCTTTTTCACCACCGATAAAATGCACATTACTCATAGTTGTTTCCTTGTTGGGATCTGTAGACGATTTTTGTGGTGGGACTGTAACACAGCTGGTGTGACATTTTTTATGCGCCCTAAAAAAGGGCTGGTTTTTGGTGGAGTTGATAAAAAAGAGGGCGCAATCTATTGCGCCCTCTTGATGCTAAATTTTTGGATTCTTCTCGTTCCCAAGCTCCGCTTGGTAATGCATATTTACCAGTTCTTACAAATTCCCAGTAAGCCCGCATTCCCCGCAAAATTCCGCGCGCTCGAATAGCGCCAATGCTCAGCAAAATCCACATATCCACGCTTAACCGGATTGGCATGAATATACTCAACTTTCTGCCGCATGATCTCCGGGTTCTGGATTAACTCTGGGTGAACACCTTCTTGCCAGAATTGATGTTGGCTTTCTGTTTTGTGTGCCTTTTTATAGAAGGAAAATTGGTCTAGTAGCCTTTTGACATTGTGCTGCTGTAAATAATTAAGCAACTCTCTTGCCGTAAAACTCTTAAATCGCTGAATGTCTCGTGGTAGGTTGTCGCTTTGGGCGATTAGATGAAGATGGTTTTCTAAAATTACCCATGCGTAGATTTTTAGGTTTTCCTTTTGCAAAAAACGAAATGAGTCCAGCACAATGTTCACAGTGTCTGGCCGGGTGAATATAGGTATCCAATGTAATACGGTGAAAGTTAAAAAATGTGGGGCGGTTGGATCGGTGATCAGATAGCGGCTGCGGCCCATGGTACGTTCCTTGTAGGTTTTGCTAGAGATTAACTCAAACTTTATTGAGGTTTTAATTCTGGTAGTTCCCAGCGCATATGGGCTAGGTTTGCGATATATTGTGTACAATGCTTTGAATTAAATAGTTTTTTATCGAGTGGATGTAGAGCAAACAGATTGTGGTATAAAAATCCTATTAGCCCTCTTGAATGATGTTCCGTTAGGTTTAATATCCCGCTGAGATACTTCTTATGATCTTTTGTCAAAGACTTTTTTCCGCCTAAAAAATCTCTATCCTTATTTATTATTTTTCCCCCTGTCTCTTGCGGGTATATGGATATATTCCAGGAGCCAAACATACCGTGCAATATATGATGGTGATCGAATCTACCTAGTCCAGGCATACCTGAGTTATTAAAAAATACTAAAATTCCACAGCAATTTTTTGTTTCACAATGCAGTTTTAATTGATTGTAGCCACTTGTTATATTCTGCCGAACCGTTTTTCCTGGCTCTTCTCCATAAGCAGTTTCTGGATCTTTATTGTTTTTTAATGCTTCTAGTATTTTTTCTTCGTCTTTGGTGGCGTTGATTTCCTTAATCTCTGCGTAAATATTAACGTTGTTGATCTTTAGTAGATAGTCGGGAGTTTTGACATTTTCCTCCTCGCTTTCTGGAATTGCTTGTGAAGTGCCACCAATAAGTGGACACCATTTTTCAAATAATGTTTGTGAGATATTCATCATCGTATGCTGTTGACTCAACAATATGCATTCCCAAGCGGAGCTTGGGAACGAGGTGCGTTGTTGTGAGGTTTTTAAAACAAATCCTCAATCGATAAATAACGCTCTCCGGAATCGTAACTGAAAATAATCACGCGGCTACCGGGTTTCATCTCTGCTTGTTTTTGCGCGACTGCAGCGAGCGTCGCTCCAGAAGAAATACCAACAAAAACCCCTTCTTTCAATGCGCATTGACGGGCCATTTCAAATGCGGCTTCTTCGCTGACGAGAATAGTGCCGTCGAGGGTGTCTTTATTTAATACTTGCGGAATAAAGCCCGCGCCGACGCCCTGGATGCGGTGCAGGCCTTTTTGGCCGCCGCTGATAACAGGAGATTTTTCCGGCTCAACAGCAAATGTTTTTAGGTGCGGGAATTTTTCTTTCAATACTTCGCTGCAACCGGTGATATGGCCGCCGGTGCCGACGCCAGTAATCATGTAATCAATACCTTCCGGGAAATCGGCGAGAATTTCTTGCGCGGTAGTGTTGCGGTGAATTTCCACATTCGCAGGGTTGTTGAACTGTTGCGGCATCCAGCTGTTGGCATTTTCTGCGAGTATTTCATTGGCTTTAGCAATGCAACCGCCCATACCGAGTTCTTTTGGCGTGAGCACCAATTCTGCGCCCAGTGCTTTCATATTTTTGCGGCGCTCGACCGACATGGATTCCGGCATGGTGAGAATGAGGCGATAACCTTTTACTGCGCAGACGAGTGCGAGGCCGATACCGGTATTGCCCGAAGTAGGTTCAACAATGACGGTATCTTTGTTGATCAAGCCTTTGGCTTCCGCGTCTTCAACCATCGCCAACGCGATGCGGTCTTTGATACTGCTGCCGGGATTGAAGCGCTCGACCTTCATCCAGACTTCGATATCGCTGCGAAATAAATGGTTGATACGGACGTGCGGAGTGTTGCCAATGGTTTGGAGGATATTATCGAATTTCATATGGAATCCCTGTGCAATTAGGCTTGCGCGTGCAAGCGGTGAAATGACGGGGGACAGTGTAGCGAATACGGGCAATAAAAAAAGCCGCTACAGGTTATCTCGGTAGCGGCTTTTGGAATGAGATCGAATCAGCTTGGCAGTTAGTATCTCTACTAGCTCTTAGGCGCGTTTGCAGCGAATCACGATGAGTGCTAACAAGCCGAAGAGCAGTAGCATTACTGCAGATGGCTCGGGTACTACTACGGCGGGTGGCGTTGTCGGTGTGGGTGGTGGCTCAACCGGTGGCACAAAAAAACCATCCCATAAATTTGCTTGTGCTCCCCAACCACCAGTCCAGGATTTAGCAATCACTTGGCCACTCAGGTCACCTTGCAAGAAGGTGAAGTTCGCATTGGGTGCAAGGATATTGCCTTTGATACCGCCGCTAAAGGTGATGTTTTCTGCTTCAAAAAAGTTGTACAGAATATTGCTTGCAGACATGTCCAGCGCATCAAAACTTTCGCGCTTGCCGTAGTTGAGCGAATCAAAATTGATATTTTTGCCGCTGACGTTAATGATCAGTGTGTCGTTCTGGTCGAGACCTTTTGCGGTCAGGTCGGTTGCATTTGCCAGCATTTGACCGGTGATGTTGGCCACATAAATATCGTTGCTGCTAGCACCATCCAAAATGAGCCAGTTGTTGTATTTAAACTCCAGCCCACCGGTATTGGATTGGCCGGCCAGTGTTTGCGAAAGGGCATTAAATTGTGTGAATGCAGCATTGAAATCAATCGGCGTCGCTTTGGTGGTGCTGCCTAACACCGCGTTTTTGCTGGAGCCTTGGGTGAGTTCGCCACCCAGAATAAGGTTGCCCTTGACGTTGCCCCAGGCCCATTGGGTAGTAGTGAGGTCACCGCCTACTACCAGGACATCGGAGTACTTGCCCGGCTCTGTCCAGAATTGTTTGCCATCGCGCCAGGTGCCGGGTTCATAGTTCACTCCAACATCGTATTGGCCGATATTGGCATTGCCGCCGATGGCGATCTTGCCTTGGGAATCAGCCCCCGGTTGGGTGAAGTTCTCTTTGATAAAGAGGTTGTAGCCCGTAGCTGCACCTAAATCGATGCTGATGGCACCGGCATGGGTGGAAATACTAAGAGCCAAAATGGCGGAGACTTGCTTGAGCATAAGTGCGAACCAGTTCACATAAATTGATGCTGTGCAGTCTAGGTTGATTTATGTTCAATCTCAAGTTGATTGTTATAAAAAAAATTCTGCTAGTTTTTATTTGTTATAAATAAAAGTTAAGAAAATTCTCATTGCGTGGATTATATGGAATAAGGGTTAATCCAGCCGCTTCTTAAACCGACTTGCCGCCGCTATCACCCCAAGCACGGTAAAGCCGATCAGCCAACATAAATCCGGCTGCAAATCTTCCAGCGTCGCGCCGCGCAAGACTATCGCGCGCACCATGCGGATAAAATGAGTTGCAGGCAGCGCTTCGGCAATCCACTGCGCTGCTTCGGGCATACCTTCGTAGGGGAACATAAAACCGGAAAGTAAAATTGATGGAATCAGTAAAAACACCGTGAGCTGCATCGCCTGCAGCTGGGTTTTGGCGATGGTGGAAACCAGTAGGCCAAGCGTGAGGCTGGCGCTGATAAAGGCGAAAACGCCGAGCACCAGCTGATCAAGCCGACCATTGATCGGCACATCAAAAATCAGATGGCCGAGGCCGAGAATAATTGCCACTTGAATCAGGCCGACAAAAATATAGGGCACGATTTTACCGATCATAATTTCGCTGGAGCGCACCGGCGTAGTGATCAGCAATTCCAGGTTGCCGCGCTCGCGCTCGCGTACCAGCGCCGCCGAGGTAAACATCACCATGGTC
The DNA here is from genome assembly GCF_053579595.1 of Cellvibrio sp. Taxonomy (NCBI): domain Bacteria; kingdom Pseudomonadati; phylum Pseudomonadota; class Gammaproteobacteria; order Cellvibrionales; family Cellvibrionaceae; genus Cellvibrio; species Cellvibrio sp. The sequence goes on along the minus strand of NZ_JBRFPI010000086.1, from coordinate 1,069 downwards.
ATGGTAAGCACAATCGCCACCAGCCCGGGCACGATATTAATGGCCGAGCGCCTTTCAGGATTAAAGAAGAGCGCGATCTCAAAGGTGTTTTTGCGCGCGCTGGGCTGCGCCTCAAAACCACTGGCAAAGGGCATTTGTTGCAGCGCAAGCAGCGCGTTGCTGACCATGGTATCGGAACCATCGATCAGCCATTGGGCGATGGGGCGCTGGTCTTGCAGGCGCTGGCCAAAATCTTCGGGGATCACCAGTACCGCGTGGACATGGCCGCGACGAATCGCATCTTCCGCCAGCGCGGGTGTTTGATAGGTTTCGGTAAAACTCAACACTTGCGTGGCGGTGAGGTCGCTCACCAACGCACGGGCAGTCTGGGTATGACTTAAATCCACCACGCCGACGGGCAGGTCGCGCACATTGGTATTGATGGCAAAACCAAACAGTAACAGTTGGATTAGCGGCACCATTACGATCATGCCGAAGGTGGGGCGGTCGCGCGTCAACTGGCGCAGCTCTTTGAAGATGATCGCGCCGATCCGCTGCAGGCTTTGGCTGAAGGCATTCATTGGCGCGCTCCCCGGCCATCAACCGCGTTGCTGCCGGTGCAATGGACAAACACATCTTCCAGGCTCGGGCGCACGGTGTGGATCTGGCGATTGGCGACTAATTCCGGGTGCACGCTGCGCAGCCAGCTTTCCGGTTCGTCAATTGCCTCTTTGATCAATACGCGCAGATGAGTCCCCTGTTGCGCGGTAGATACCACTTCCGGCAATTCCCCCAATTGTTGCTTGAGCAAACGTAAATTTTCGCCATCGATTTCAACCACGCGGGCGCCCAGCTCGCGCATCAATTGCGCGGGTGCACCGTCGGCGCGTTTCACACCGCCCTCCATAATCGCTAAGCCGTGGCAGCGTTCAGCTTCATCCATGTAATGGGTGGAAACCAGGATGGTGGTGCCGCCGTCGCAGAGGTCGAATAACTTCTCCCAAAAATCGCGCCGGTTTTCCGGGTCTACCGCTGAGGTTGGCTCATCGAGAATCAATAATTCGGGTTGATGCAAGGTCGCAGCCGCGAG